>CAYWXC010000026.1:0-7029 GCA_964462345.1 Microcaldota archaeon
ATCACTTGCCCTCTCTTTTCGCTATCTTTTTCTTGACGTGCTTGAGCGCTGAGAACATATCCCTATCGATCTCATCAAGCCTCATCGCGATATATTTGGCTTGGGATTTCATATTTGGAATAACTACATAATCAAGGGCATTCACTCTTCTCTTCGTCTTCTCAACTTCGAGAACTATCCTTCTGAGGCCTTGTTCCCTTTGTGCCACATCTATGACTGTGCTAACAACCTTTGAGAACGAGCTCTGGATGTCATCCACAGCTATGCTTTTCGATAGCATCTCATAATCAAAGCTTCTCTTGCTCTCTTCTCCTCTATATATCTCAGGTATTTTTACTCCCATGATATTCTTTACCGAGACACCTATCTTTGGAGCATCACTGACATGCATCGCAGTTTCTTCAAGCTCGAAGTTTCCAACATATGTTGATGCTATGGTGACCGTCTTGTAAGCCCTATCCATTATGGAGAGAAGGTAAGCTCTATCATTCTTTGATTCCTTGAGCAGCTTAAGGAACTCAAGCACTAGCACCTCTCGCTTCTTCTTAAGGATGCTATGGCCTTTTCTGGCTATCGCCATCCTCTTCTTTGTATTTATAAGATTTATCCTTGTTGGATTTTGCCTAGGCATCATTTACCCTCTTTCTTATAGTACTTGCTCACATATTCTTTCTTTATTCTTGTTAGGTCGGTCTCTGGCAGCATTGAAAGGAGATTCCATCCTACCGATAGCGTATCCTCTATACTTCTGCTCTCGTCAAAGCCCTGCTTTACGAAACCGTTCTCGAATCTCTCTCCGAAGTTGAGGTACATCTTATCAACTTCGCTAAGAGCCTCGACTCCAACGATTGCACTAAGATTCTTTGCTTCTAGCGCTCTCGCATATGCTCCATATAATTGGTCAGCAACCCCTCTATGGTCTTCCCTTGTCTTTCCATGCCCTATTCCTTGATTCATCAATCTTGACAAAGAACCCTGCGGATTGATAGGGGGATATATTCCTTTATTGTAAAGCTCTCTGTTTAGGTATATCTGACCTTCTGTAATGTATCCTGTAAGGTCTGGAATAGGGTGCGTTACATCGTCGCTTGGCATTGTGACTACATTGAGTTGCGTTATGCTTCCTTTCTTGCCCTTGATTATTCCTGCGCGCTCATATATGCTTGCAAGGTCTGTGTACATGTATCCTGGATATCCTCTTCTTCCAGGAACCTCTTCCCTCGCGCTTGCGAGCTCTCTGAGAGCCTCTGCATAATTTGTCATGTCATTAAGTATCACAAGAACATGCATCCCTTTTTCATACGCCAGAAATTCTGCGGTGGTCAACGCTATCCTAGGCGTAATTATCCTTTCTATACTTGGATCATCTGCTAAGTTGATGAATGCCACTGTTCTGCTCAAGGCACCTGTTCTCCTGAATTCTTCTATGAAGTAGCTTGCGTCATCATACGTTATTCCTATTCCTGCGAATACGACTGCGAATCCATCGCTAGAATTCTTTACCTTTGCTTGCCTTGTGATCTGCGCTGTGAGCATATTGTGTGGGAGACCAGATCCAGAAAATATAGGAAGCTTCTGCCCTCTTACAAGCGTATTCAATCCATCTATTGAAGATATTCCTGTCTCGATGAAGTCGCTAGGCATCCCTCTAGAAGCCGGGTTTATTGGTTCTCCATTAATATCTCTTCTCTCTTCATAAGAGACGGGGGTGCTATTATCCTTAGGTCTTCCCTGTCCGTCAAATACTCTGCCGAGCATCTCTTCGCTAACGCCTATCTTAAATGTCTCTCCAAGGAAGCTTACTGAAGTTGTCTTTATGTTTATTCCGTTAGTTGGTCCAAATACCTGCACAACTGCATACTCATCTGTAGTCTCAAGCACCTGGCCAAGTCTCTCTTCTCCATTCTTTATCTTTATCTTGACTATTTCATTGTAGGCTGCATTCTTCACCTTTCCAACTACAACCAATGGTCCAGCGACGCTTGAGAGCGTCTTGTATTCTATATCAAATTTCATTTGCTCACCTTTTCCTCGGCCTTTGCTTCAGCTTCCTCATTTCCTTCTTCCCTGATCAATGCGTTTATGTCTTTATCAATTTCCTCATTTATCTTTTTTGAGTGGCTCTCTATATCCTTTTCAAGGATTGTCTTCATTCGAGATATCTCTGCTCTCGCCTTTATCGTGCTTATTTTCTGTGAGCTCACTCCTTTGCTTACAGCCTCACTGGCTCTCTTTGAGAAATGCAATATGGCGCCTAGCATCAATCCCTGTTTCTTGAAGCTTGTGTATGCATCTATCTCATCGAATGCGCTCTGCCTGAGGTAATCCTCCCTAAGCATCCTTCCTATGTCAAGCACTATTCTCTCCGAGTCTGGAAGTGCGTCCTCACCAACAAGTTGTACTATATCCTTAAGTTCTGCTTCTCTTTGCAATAAGCGCATAGCTTCCTGCCTGTTTGCAATGTACTTCTCCCCTATATTCTTTTCATACCATGGATCCAGGGCATCAAGATATAATGAATAGCTGTTCAGCCAGTTGATTGATGGAAAATGCCTTGCATTTGCAAGCGAGGCATCAAGTGACCAGAAAGCCTTTACGACTCTAAGCGTTCCCTGTGATACAGGTTCAGATATATCTCCTCCCGGAGGCGATACTGCCCCTATAATCGTTACAGATCCTATCTTCCCACCAAGGCTCTCTATCTTCCCTGATCTCTCGTAATATTCTGCAAGCCTCTTTGAAAGATATGCTGGGTATCCTTCTTCTCCAGGCATCTCTTCAAGCCTTGCAGAGATCTCTCTCATGGCTTCAGCCCATCTTGATGTAGAATCTGCCATAATTGCTACATTGTAGCCCATGTCCCTGAAATATTCTGCTATCGTTATCCCTGTGTAAATGCTTGCTTCCCTAGCAGCAACAGGCATGTTGCTCGTGTTTGCTATGAGCACAGTTCTCTCTATAAGCGGTCTTCCTGTCTTTGGGTCTTTAAGCTCTGGAAACTCTGTCAGAATCTCTGTCATCTCGTTTCCTCTTTCACCACACCCTACATAGATGACTATGTCTGCATCAGTATATTTGGCAAGCTGGTGCTGTATGACTGTCTTCCCTGCTCCGAAAGGCCCAGGAACGGCAGCGCTCCCACCCTTTGCTATTGGGAAGAATGTGTCTACTATCCTCTGCCCTGTTATCAGGGGCTCTTCTGACCTGAATTTCTTTGCAAACTTTGAAGAATTCCTCACAGGCCTATTCTGCATCATTGTAATCTTTATCTCCTTTGATTTATCTTCGACAGTCGCTATCTCCCCCTTCAGGTCAAATGTTCCGCTCTCTATGCTCTTTATTTTTCCACTGACTCCCCTTGGAATCATAATATAATGCTTGACATGTTCTGTCTCCTGCACATGCCCTATTATACTACCCTCGCGCACATGCTCCCCTTTCTTGGCTGTCGCAACGAACTTCCATTTTTTACTCATTGCGATAGGATCTGCACTTATTCCCCTTGCTATGAATGCGCCGCTCTTTTCTTCAAGTATCTCCAAGGGCCTCTGTATTCCATCATATATCTGACCAAGCACTCCTGGCCCTAAGGATACGGATAATGGCGCAGCTGTTGTAGCTACTGGTTCTCCAGGCTTCACACCCGTTGTATCCTCATAAACTTGTATGACTGCTTTCTCCCCTCTTAATTGTATTATCTCCCCGATAAGCTTTGCATCTCCTACTTTAACTACGTCATACATATTGCTATCTGACATATCCCTCGCAACTACAAGAGGCCCTGCAATCTTCTCTATCATTCCCATATTAATCACTAAGCATTTTTTCCAATATCTATTCCAATTGCCCTTATTATCAAATTCCTTAAAAGATCATCTTCATTTCTTTCAGCTCCGAGTGCTGGTATCTCTATCACCATAGGTAATATGCTTGAAGAGATAACATCTAGAATTTTCTTATCTTTGATCTGGGAGACTATTCCAGAACCCAATATTATGAGCCCGACCTCTCCATCCTGCAATAGATCCTTAAGAAGCGCTTCGGCTTCACCAGCATCGGATATGGTGTACGAATGCACTCCTGAAAGCTTGAACCCCAAGGTAACCTGCTCACTGCCTATTACTACTATCTTATAATCTGCACTTAATCTATTTTCCAAACTACCAGCCTTGATATTTCATCCTTTTCAAGCCCGTAAACCTTTGCCTTAATAAGAACCCTAAGAGTGAATAGCTCGATCTCTTTAAGGTAAATATAATCAACCATAGTTCCGAACGAGAGGACGCTGTGCTTAAGCATCCTATTGCTTGTCCTCATTATCTCGTTTCTCATCTCTATCTCAAACAAGAGAAGGTGCTTTTCCTCACTCCTCTTATAAGCTTCAACACTCCCCTTAAGGTCAAATGCGCTTATTTGCGATGCAAGATCCTCCACTCCTTCGGAGTTGCTGTACACCGACTGAAGACTCTCAAGCTTCATGCTTCCCCCATCGACTATGTATCCTGATATGTCCTGGAATCTTGCATCCTTGGTCTTTGATCTTATGAGTAGCAATACGTTCCTCATATCTATTTCTTTCTTTACTAGTATTGAGGCGCTGTAGTCTATGCCCCTAAGCTCCATCATGGCACTCTTAAGCACGGAATAGTAGCCTCTCTCAAGCGAGGACAATACATCTATTATGTCCTTTCTTTTTCTATAAGATTCGAGTGCATTCCTCAAAAGGTCAGCATATGGTGAATTTATCATAAGCCTGGAGAACAGCCCTTCAATGCTCTCTTCTCTCATAGCTTCCTTAAGGGCAGATGCATTGTATCTGCCATAATCTATGACATATCTCGCTATGGCATCAAAGCTTTGGTTCTTTTCCTTTGCTTCTAAGGCCAACCTTATGTTATAGATATCCCACTTTCCGATTATTGCCCTTATTAACTTCTTCCTTATGATCGGAGTAACATTTACGAGAGTTGAGACTCTCTCTGCAAAATTCTTGCTCAATGCAAAATCTATGAGGTCTGCCTTGATGCCAAGCCCCCCAAAATCGGATATCGCATCCTTGTAATCTGTTTGGAACAATATCTGCAAAGTGGATGGTATGTCCTTTGCGCTTATTATGCTCTGCATTACTTGGTCATTTATAAGCTTGGATTCCATGGCCTTTACTCTGGAATTGGAGTATGCATACATCTTAGCTGCCTTATATCCGTAAAGCAAATCTATCTACCCTTTGTTTTCTTTGTGCGCTTTGCCTTCTTACTGGCGCCTTTGCGCACAGTTTTCTCTTCTGCATGTTTTGGGAGTTCTCTAAAGAAAGAGAGAAGCGCGAAGTTCTTTACAGACTCAATATTGCCCTCCATCATGTGTGGGATCGTTGCGTCAAGAGATACAATATTGTCTCTCGAGGAAAGGATGAAACCTTCTATATCTTCATATTCTCCACTGATTCCGTGTTCCTTGAGGAGTTTCATATTCTCTTTTCCTGTTCGCACTACTATGTCTTTCTTTTGAACTATCTGGGAGAATTTCTTGATTGCGAGATCAAATATCTTCCCATAGCTCCGCCTTGCTTCTGCCTCTACCATTTCCGTTATTTTTGCCATCTCTTTATCAAGGACTTCTTCGCGCGCTTTGAGGAGAATCGCCTTTCTTTCCATCTCTATATTTGCATCTCCTTCCTTCTTGATTCTATCTCTAATGGAGGATGCTTCGAGCGCTGCACTCTTAAGGATCTCCTTTGCTTTATCCTCTGCTTCCTGGAGAATTCTCTTTTCCTCATCGCTCCCTTCCTTCCGTATCCTAGAAACAGAGCCCTTTGCCTCCTTCTCTATCTCGTTTCTAAGTTCATTAAGGGACATTGTATTACCTTTCTTTATATCAGGCCTGCGAAGATCATGATCAGTATTGCTATTACGAATCCGAATATTAGCAGAGTCTCTGGGAGTACAAGGAACAACAATGCCGTTCCCATGCTCTCAGGCTTCTCGGCTATCATTCCAAGTCCTGCGCTTCCTATGGCGCTCTGCGCAACTCCAGTTCCTATAGCTCCTCCAGCTATTGCGATTCCTGCTCCTATGGCTGCAACAGCAGCTGCAAGTTCTATTGTCATCTATACACCATTCCAAAACATTATTCTTCAGTATAAACTCTTTTGTATGCGAAGGGCTTGAATTTTGTCCCCCCACCCTTGTAAAACTTTGTAAAGAATTCAACGAAATTCAACCTAACTCCCTGTACTGCTCCCTCAAACATTCCCATTATCATATTAGCGAAATGCAGGAGTATGAATATCACAGAGTAAAGTATAAAAAGAGGTATCCCGTTGCTAAGGCTCGGCGCAAATCCCTTGTCTATTAGTAATCCAATGATTATGCTTCCAAGACCAAAACCCATTATTCTCGAATAACTGAGCGGATGTGTGAGAAGGTTCGTTATTTCAGCTGCTTCATGTCCAGCAAATGCCAATGTTATGATGAATGAAAGTATTGCTATTGCAGCACTCACCATCGCTACTGGTCCTGGAACGAGACTAAAGAATGCGCCTCCAACTGCAAGAGTGCCAAATATTATCATTGTTATCGATGAAACTTTACTTATCGCGAGCTTTTTCTCATGGTGGTTGATGCTGTTAATGAATCCGAATATTAGGCCGAGTATGACCTGAACTATCCCAAATATTATTGTTACTGCTATCAGTGATGTTGCATTCTTTATCCAGTCAAATATCTGTATGGAAGCAAATATGCCTCCAAGAGAGAAACCCAGATACTGGTTAGAGAGAATGCCGAAGAATATTGCAGACACTGCACACATTCGCCATATTTTAGCAGTATTATAAACAAGGCCTTCGGGATTTGTCCTGGTTGTTATCCACGTGGCAAATAAGAATGAGGCTATGCCATACCCTACATCGCTTATCATTAATCCATAAAATATTGGAAATGAGACTATGAAGATCCATGTTGGGTCTATTTCATCGCTTCTTGGCACTGACATGAACTCCATAAGATAATCGAACGGCTTAAGGAAGCC
>CAYWXC010000027.1:0-7024 GCA_964462345.1 Microcaldota archaeon
CATCGCTATTGAATTTTGCCCCTTTGTGTAGGGTCGTCATTATTACTTCGAGAGCACTTTTCCCATATTTAGGCATCATGCCTATAGGAATCCCCCTCCCATCATCGCTTATCTGAGCAACATCGCAAGCATCTTCTCTTGAAAGAGTTATTGTTATGTTTTTACAATAGCCAGCTAGTGCTTCATCAACGGCATTATCGACAACCTCAAAAAGAAGATGCAACACCCCAGCGCTGCCAGTAGACCCTATATACATCGCTGGTCTTTTTCGGACACCTAGAGATCCTTCCAGCACTATGATTTTTGAAGCATTATATTCTTCAGTTTCTAAAGACATGAGCATCAGCGTTGATATAAAAATTTAGAGATTATTGTAGAATTTAAGTACAATTAACATTGGTTGAGAAACCATATATATATTTCGGATTGCTCATAGAAATTACCGACGTGATTGTAAGAACACAAAGCCATTTTGAATAAATGGAGAGGTGTATGCTGTGGAATCTGTATGGTTTAAAAATATTAATGACTATAATAAGTAGCATAGAATATTGAATTCTTCAGGAAATATCAATTAGAAGGAACGCTTTCTGGGCCCGTAACTCAGCTTGGTCAGAGTGGTTGGCTCTTAACCAATAAGTCGTGGGTTCAAATCCCACCGGGCCCGCTTAATAATAAGGCAAGTTGGCCATTAGATAAGTATTTATATCAGTTAAACCATATTTAAAGTAGTTCGTGGTCGATTTTTATGTTAAAAAACAAAATCATAAATAAAAAGTCTTTGTCTGGGTCCAAAAAAAGCAAAAAAACACCAGTTAAGACGGTCAAAGTGATAAAAAACAAACATAAAATCAAACCAAAGCAGAATAAAAACAATATAAAAATAGAGGGAAAGAAGCCCAAAAAAATAGAAGAAATAGAGCCAAGAAGATTGGTTAATAGTGGATTTAGCCCAGAAGTAAAGGAAGCTGTTCAGAGCAAGCTTTTCTTAGAGTATTTATCTAAAAACATAGGAAGAGGCGCCGCAGAGATTGTAGATGCTTTGGAATCACAAGCGCAGACAGATGATAAACTTGCAGGGAAATTAGGAATAAAAGTAAATGAAGTACGTAGAATACTCAATCTTTTAAACAACCACAGCATAACTAAATATGATGTAAATAAAGACAATAAAGGATGGCTTACGTTTAATTGGTACATAGATAATGAAAAACTCCTTTATTTTGCAAATGCTCTGAAAGAAAAAGAATTTGAAGAAAAATCATTCTTGCCAGAAAATTGCAATGATTTTTTCTTCTGCGAAGTTTGTTTTGAAGAACAGAAGCTCGTTTTGCCTTTTGATACAGCATTTGAGGCAAATTTCAAATGTGAGTGTGGAAAGGAGCTTAAGATGCTGAGCAGAGAAGAAGCGAAAAAGATGTTTGCCTGAAAGAAAATATATGCAAACTAAAGAGAAAGCTTACTCATCAGAAATAAGAAAGTATTATAAAATACAAATTCCAAAGCTGAATTGTAGCGAGGTAGGGTAGCCTGGAGTGCCCGCCGGGCTCATAACCCGGAGAACGGTGGTTCAAATCCACCCCTCGCTATACAGATAGACCCCATAATTCCACTATTCGTGATTTTTAGTATATATATAGTAAGTAAAAGATAGAAACTTAATTAATTAATACAAGAATTTTGTTTTTATTAAAAAATAGCGGAATTGTGGTGTGGTGTTTCCATGGATGATGTTGCTGTTGAATTATTTGCTAAACTTCAAGAAGAAAAGAAAACGGGCGAACTCTTGCAATTACAAGCTGATTATTATACAAAATTAGATAAACATCTCGAAATAAAAAACGATGGAGCATTTGAAGGCAACAAAGACAAAGAAAATACTATAAAAATACTATCATCTTTAAAAAAAAGAAGAACTCAAAAAATATTAGTATATCTGGCATATGGGAAATCTTTACCTTCTCAGATACCTGTGGAAGAAGAAGATTTATATAATCAAATAAAGAAAATACTTAACAAGGAACACAAAACAAACCCAACAACTAAAATCCGAATAAATGTCCAAGTCCCTGAAATAATAACACAGGCTGGGGTAAAACTAGGACCTTATAAACAAAATGAGATAATAGAACTTAATAAAGAAGAAGATATTAATTTCATATTAAGTAATAAAATAGGAGAAATTATAAACTAGATATAAGGAGATAACATGAAAATTCAGAAAGATATTATGACGTTCTGTGCAAAATGCAACAAACACACAAAACATACTGTAAAGTTATATAATAAAAAACAGCAAAGAGGATTAAGCATAGGTACTAGGAGGCACAACCGAGCAATCAAAGGTTATGTGGGGAGCGTCGAGCCAAAAATACACCCTAAAAAACTAGGAAAAAAGCAGAAGGCACTTTTGGAATGCTCACAGTGTAAAAAATCCAGCGAAAAGATCTTTGGTGGAAGAACAAGAAAAAAATTAGAAATTAAAAGATGAATAAATGATAATAAACAAAGAGCTACCATCAGATGGAGATTTTGTGCTTATAAAAATAAGCAAAATAATGCCATATGGTGCTTATTGTTCCTTAACCGAATACAATCTTGATGCATATCTCCCTATATCTGAAATTTCTTCAGGATGGATTAAGAATATACATGAATTCATCAAAGAAGGCCAACAGGATGTCGCTAAAGTAATTTTTGTTGACAAAGAAAAGAAAGCAGTAGATATATCTTTAAAAAAGGTCAATCCTAACGAGAAGAAAGAGAAGATAAACGAATATCGACTCGAAAAGAGGGCCGAAGGGCTGTTTAATCAAGCAATAATAGCTACAAAAAACAACGACAAAAAACCAGAGATAATTTCGAAACTCTCAACAAAAGCAACAACATACACTGAAATAATAAATGACTCCTACTCTGATAAAGATTATCTTATTTCTTTACTTGGCGAAACTCTTAGCAAGGCTCTCCACGAGATAGTTGTGAAGAATACGAAGCCAAAAGTCTGCAAGGTTTCTTATGTTGTAGATATGAAGACAACTGATACTAAATCTGGGGTAAGTACAATAAAAACCATCTTCTCAGACATCGAATCCTTAGGTGTGAAGGTGCTTTACCTGGGTGCTCCTAAATATCGGCTGATAGCTGAGGATAGCACGTATCCTAATGCGGAAGCAAAAATCAAAAAAGCACAGAAAGTATTTGAAAAGAATTCAAAGAAGATAAATTTTTCTATGGTTGCGATAAAACCTGAATAGTTTACTCTTCTTTATAATATCTCTTTAATAAGTTATCCCGCAAATACTCCATATAGGGGTCATCATGGAAAACACAAAAATTTATTACGATAAAAAAATTAAGCTTAAAAATCCTATAATGATTGTCGGGCTTCCAGGGATAGGTGGTGTTGGTAGTCTTGTTGCTGAACACTTAAAAAACGAATTCAAAGCAAAAAAATTCGCAACGCTTTATTCCCCCCATTTCATACATCAAGCAATAATGCTGAGTGATGGAAGATTAAGGCTTGTAAATAATCGTTTCTATCATGCTACTATTGGAAAGTATGATGTTGTGTTATTGGTTGGAGATACGCAGGCAACAACTCCAGAAGGCCAATATGAAGTGAATGAAAAAATAGTAAGATTCTTCAAATCATTGGGTGGAAAGACTGTTTATACTGTAGGTGGCTACAACATCAGTGGTAATTATGTTGATTCTCCACGTGTTTTCGGTGTCGCCACTACAAAAAAAATGATAACTTCACTAAGCAAAACAAATATAATTTTTGGTAAAGCGACTGGCGCAGTATGGGGGTCCGCAGGGCTAATAACAGCATTTTCTAAAAAATATGGGATCGATGCCGCATGTGTGATGGGTGAGACTGGGATGTTGGAAATAGATGCTAATGCTGCCAAATCTGTTTTGCAGGAGATTAGCAAAGCACTGAACGTTAAAATAAACTTAAACAACATCGACAAGATCAAAAAAGAGACAGAGCGGGTTATTAAAGAAATGGAAGAAGCAGCGAAGAACATGCCTGAGAACCAACAACCAACGCGCGACAACCTTTCATATATACGATGACGCTTCAATGCGCCAGTAATCTAGCCTGGTAGGATTTCAGCTTCCCAATTCTAAGGAAAGAGCTGATAGCTCGGGTTCAAATCCCGACTGGCGCATCCTTATAATGAATTAAAGAAGCTACTGTACTCCGTTAAGTAATATCCTGCAAGAGCTGTATCTGGCGCAAAACCAAGAACACTTACAACTTTCGATATGTTCTTTTCTTCAAGCACTTTACCCATAGCGACAATAAATGCCATTGTTGGGATGTATATCTGTCCGACATTCAAGAAAGATAAATTAGAGAATTTTTCTAATATTGCTGGTGTTTTCTTTGCTCCTAAGACATCCAAAACAGCGTCTATGCTTGTTCTAAATTCACCATCTTGCCTATCTCCTAGTTTAATCAGCTTCCCGGAAAGTGCAAGAAAACCAAACGCAGCCAAGTAAGGTATCACATCTTCTATTTTTTCTGTGCTGTCTTCTGTATTGATTGCATCAAAGCTCCTATCAAAATCATTTGAAGAGAGCAAGGCTATCATTGAGGACGAGACAAAGATCATCTTCTCAAGGGGACCAGCATTGTAATCAAGCTTTTCCGGGACTTTCTTATATCGCTCTAAAGAGTCCGCAATTAAGCTATCGTTAGCAACTATGCCAACTGCTTTAAGGAGTTCTCTCACTGCATCTATGGTGATATCTTTTCTCAAAAAGGCAAGCAAATAAACAGAGGAAGCGCAGGCGAAGATTCCATCAGGAAACCGCTCTGATAATATCCTGTCAATAACCTTGTCTCCAAGCTGGATCTCTTCTATTTCTAATATTTTCTTTATACTCTCTTTTGTGATAGGCTCTGTTATGAGTGAGAGGAAAGCAAGGGCAAAAACACTGGCTCGTATCTCTTCTTTGGACACACCGGCACCCCCCAACGTTTCAGCCATCCTGTTGCAATTATCTAATAAGAGCCTTGAAGCGAGTGCCTCTACATTCATAAGGCCTGTTTTGGCATCTCTCTTAATATTTTCTGATTGGTCCATTGTTGGACTATTGCTCAAAAAGCTTTATAATCCTATCATGCCTACTTTATAATACTAATTATCGGGGTTCATCAAATGGCAAAAGAAAAGAGCATAAAAGAGATCGAAGACCTTCCAGGAATAGGCCCTACAACTGCCGAAAAACTAAAAGAAAATGGATATGATTCTGTTGAAAAGATTGCAACAGCATCCCCTCACGATTTATCCGAGCTCGTGGGGCTAAGTGTTGATAATGCAAAGAAAGCCGTAGAGGCTGCCCGCCAAGCAACAACTCTTGAATATAGCACAGGTTCTGATTTATATAATAAAAGGAAAGCGCTGGGGCGCATATCTACAAACGCTAAGACTTTAGATGAACTTCTTGGTGGAGGTCTTGAAACAAACGCCATAACTGAGGCATATGGAAAATTTGCTTCAGGCAAGACTCAATTGTCTTTTCAGCTCTCTGTGAACGCGCAACTTCCTTTAGATAAAGGCGGGTTGGGCGGCGCTGTCTTATTTATAGATACTGAAGGAACATTTCGTCCTGAACGAATCGAAGCGATAGCCAAAGCAAAAGAACTAGATCCTGAACAGACCCTAAACAATATCAAAGTTGTCCGGGCTTCAACAACCGAGCAGCAGGTATTGTCAATAGAGCGCGCAGATAAGCTCGTAAGGGATGAAAATATAAAATTAATAGTTGTCGACTCAATGATGGCCCTTTTCAGATCTGAATTTATAGGGAGAGGTGCTCTTGGAGAAAGACAACAAAAGCTCAATTCCCACATCCACAAGCTCCAATCCCTTGCAGATACTTATAATCTTGCAGTATATGTGACAAACCAGGTGATGGATAATCCTGCAATTCTTTTCGGAGATCCCACAACACCTGTTGGTGGAAACATAATGGCTCATGCTGCGACAACGCGTCTGTACATGCGAAAATCAAAAGAGGAAAAGAGGATAATACGTCTTGTAGACTCTCCAAATATGCCTGAAGGAGAAGCGGTCATAAAAATAACTGCTACTGGGGTAAAGGATTAATTAGGTATATTATGCTTTTTCTGATCGGAATCGGATTAGATACTGGAGACATCTCTGCCAAGAGTCTCGAAACCATAAAATCCCTGAATAACATTTACATAGAACAATACACAACCAGAATAAGCGACGAATATCTCAATTACTTAAAGAAAGAATCTGGCAAAGACTTGGCAGAACTCGCAAGAAGCGATCTCGAAGAGAATATCAACGATACACTGAAAAAAGCAAAGAATTCGGACATCGCAATCCTTTTTCCTGGAGATCCTCTCATAGCAACAACACACAAGATTCTTTTTGGTGCTGCCAAAGCGCAGGGCATATCTGTAAGGGTATTTCATGCACCTTCTATCCTCACCGCAGCAATTGGGGAAAGCATGCTTAATGCGTATCGTTTTGGTCCAATAACAACAGTGCCATTATGGACAGAAAAATACCAGCCAACATCTTTCTTGGATGTGATCATCGAGAATAAACGCAATGGCCAACACTCTCTCGTCCTTCTTGACATAGATCCCAAAACACAGATGACAATAAGCGTTCAAAAGGCCATATCTATCATCGAGAGAGCGGCGGAAGAAAAGAAGATACACTTTGGAAACGAAGGAAAAATAATCGCACTCATAAATCTTGGCCGTGAGGCACAAAAAATACTTTATCTTACGCTTGGCGATCTTAAGGCAAAGAACATCACTGAAGGCATAGCTGCTCTAATTTTTGTGGGAAAGCTGAGTTTTGAGGAGGAAGAGGCACTGAAAATCTTCATTTAGTATCAACACGCCAGTACCTCATAGTGTATATCAGCGCCGCAGATCCGAAGATCTCTACAAACCAAACGCTCACTATTCTAAAGAATATGGTTATTGTTAGCGCAAGCGCAATGGTTATCTTGTCTGGGAAAA
>CAYWXC010000028.1:0-3220 GCA_964462345.1 Microcaldota archaeon
TGATTGAGATATCAACATTTCGTTTTCCACTTATACACCATTAAATACGGGGTCGCCGAGATTTTCAGCTTTTTTGAATTCCCGTTAAAGACCTCGGGTCATGTGCTCCCTAAGCACAGAGCCTACCAGGCTAGCAGACGACCCCGTGTTAAATATCTTTTGTGAGAGAATTATTATATCTTGTTATAATACCTTCTCTCTGAAGTAAAATGCTTACTTTCTTCCATAATGGATGATATCATCTATGAGGTCAACGTGGCTTATCAGCATTCTCCTGCAGCAATATCTCTTTATCTTCATTTCGTCGAGTACCTTTGCAGGGTCTTCGCCGTCGATGTTAACTCTCTTATTGTACTCTTCCCATTTGTCTGCTATCACTTGACCACAAGAGAAACATCGTACTGGTATCATCATTTTATCATTCCACTCCTAGGTTTACGATCCCATCATCTGTAAGATTTCTGGAATCTCGCCCTCGCTTTAGGGCCCTTGAATTTCTTCGGCTCGACTCTTCTGTAGTCATCTGCAAGAAGAGATCTATCATACTGCAGATATGCAGCCCTTAATTCGCTTCCTTTTGATGCCGCAGTAAGAGCCTTTGCTATGGCAGACCTTGCAGCCTGAGCTTGTCCGCTGCTTCCTCCACCATAAACATTAACATCAATATCAAAGGTGCTTGCCAGTTCCTTGGTTTCATTTGAGAGCTTTACTGGCTCCAGCACCAACTCCCTTATCGCCTTTGGCTTCATAAGGTCAACGTTTATTCCATTTACACGGATCTTTCCGCTGCCTGAAATGAGCCTTGCTCTGGCGACAGCCTCTTTCCTTTTTCCTTTTGCAAGTATGATTACGCTCTTCTTTTTCTCTACAGGGGTTTTCTTTGACTTTGTACTGCTCTTTTTTGGAGAGGATTTCTTTGTCTCTGCCTTTGGCTTTGCGAATGTGTTGAGTTCCTTTTCCAGATTTTCAATATTTTGAACTTTATTTGCCATTTAACCACTACTTTTTATAACCAAGCCTTGATGAGAGCTCTCCGACAGTTATGACTCTTTCGTAGATTGCTACAGGGTCCTTAACATTGATCTTGTGCTCTTCATTGCTCTTTAAAGAGGCTGGTGAACCTATATAAACAGTTAATCTCTTGAGAGCTTCTCTTCCTTTTGTCTGCTTTCTTGGAAGCATCCCTCTAATTACTCTTTTAACAAAGAAATCGGATCTCCTTGATATATGTGGAGAGTGCTCTGGATTTGCCTTGTCTCTGAGATTAAGCTTGTGTTTGTATCTTTCAGTAATCTCTTCGGCGTGGCCGCTAATGAGCATCTTCTCGGCATTGATTATCGTTACCTCCTCGCCACTGAGCAGCAATTTAGCCACTTGGGTTGCCGTCCTTCCCAATATCTTTCCGTCGCCGTCTATTATTTTGCTCATGCGAATACCCGTTATATTATAAGTTTTATATCAGGCTTTTCAGCCATCTCCTTTATGCTTACCATCTTGCATTTTGAGGCTGCAAGCTTCTTCGCAGCTTCAGAAGAATAATCAAGAGCACTTATGTTAAAGCTCTTTGTAACCTTCCCAACGCCAAGAACCTTTCCAGGAACTACGATGTTCTCTGATGCATTTGCATACTTATCCAATCGATTCAGGTTTATTGAGACTCTGCTTCGCTTTGGCTTTGTTGCAAACCTTGCTATTCTCTTAAAGAGCTTGCGCTTCTTCTCGCTTGATGTGCTACTGAAGAGCTCTGCCCATTCAATTATTTTCTCATTTTCAATCTTTCTTGACATTGTTTCACCATTGCGGGGGGTGAGATTCGAACTCACGCAAGCACTAAAGCTACAGGAATTTTGAAAGATTCCTCAATCCTGCGCATTTGACCAAGCTCTGCCACCCCCGCTCTTTATCATTTCTTCAGTTCTTTCTGTAATTCTTTGATGCCATCGCTTATTATATTTAATGCTCTGCTAAGTATCTCGGTGGGTGGCATCTGGCCAAATGATTCTATATAGAATTCAAAAGTATCATCACTCTTTGCCTTGTACGTTGCCAGTCCTGCCTGGAACTTTGTGCTCTTGCTTGGAAGCCCAAATACGGCTTTGCCCGTTACCTTTAACTTTTGGCCTTCTGCGAGTTTTATTATTGGAATATTCTCGTTTGCAACCTTAATCTCTTTATCAGTGCTCTTTAATTCTTTTGAATAGACGGTCTTTGGCCCTTCAGACTCTAAAGAAAACAGTATCTCGTCCTTTTCGTCGTATTTCTTTGGTGTTGTTATTGGAATGAGTCCGATCCTATGAGCCACGTATTCGTCGAACATTGAGCCGGAATTCTCATAAAACGTCACGCTGTCTATAGCTGCGGCCTTGACATCGTTAAGTATTATTCTTCTCAGCGAGTTTACGAATGTATGACTAACTCCACCCAGCCCAAATGTGAGTGAGGTTGGATTACTCTCTATAATATTAAATTTCATGTAATCAACAGCTGTTAAAAGCAGGCAAAAGCCATAAGATTAATTATTGATATATGCAGGAATATATTTAAATATTGCTTGGAATTTGTGAGATGCGGATAAAGCCACTGTTTATCTATTTATGCAACAATAAGTATTTATCTTTAAGCTGGATGATTCTTTTATGGATATTTCGAGCGCCTATTTTATTGAAAGAGATAAGAATACGTTCGGCAGTGGCAGAATCCTGCTCAATAACAATGATAGACTTGGAACTCCGGATAGACACCACGCATCCATTGCAAGGATAGACTGGGATTCGAAAGAGATAGGGAAGGATGAGGTGCTCTTCCATAATGGCATCGAGGAATACAGGTACGTTTTAGCAAAGGACATTTCTTTTGACATGTTCATATCGCTTTATGATGTCAATGCCAGGACTTTTGCAGGATTCAGGGCATCGGGAGACCCTGAAGAAAGATCAATCTCCCAATTTTTGGAGGAGTGCAAAAAAAGAAAGATGGAGAACGTTGAGATGCGCGCTTATGGCATGCAGGATAATGGCAAATCCCTAGTAGGGATTATAGATAGGGTGTTGCGGGATTCCAAGGCAAGCCTTGTCGAAGTTGATATTTTTGGAAAGGACATTAGAAATTTGGCATTTGACATAAAAACAGGGATGGTCTTCAACCTGCTTCTTCTTAATAGAATATATAGGCCAGGAGAGCTTGCAAATAAAGAGCGTGCGGTGGAGAAGCCCAAGAGCCA
>CAYWXC010000028.1:3320-6770 GCA_964462345.1 Microcaldota archaeon
CCTCATGATCCTCTTTAGAATATCATTATTTAAAATAATACCGATTAATAATATACCGGGTTTTTTCGATGTCAAACATAGACGACCTATCAAAAATAGAGCTTAGAGTTGGTAGAATAATAGAAGTGCAGGACCATGATGGAGCCAGAAAGCCCATGTACAAGCTTAGAGTAAATCTTGGACAGGAACTTGGAGAAAGGACGATTGTTGCAGGAATCAAAGATATTTACTCGAAAGATGAACTCTTGGGGAAAGAGATAGTCTGCGTTGCAAATCTCGAGCCAAAGATCATTGCAGGTATTGAATCTCAAGGCATGCTTTTAGCAGCTGGAGAAGGAGATAATGTATCTCTTCTTGTACCGGACAAGGAGATTGGCGAAGGAAGCAGAATTCATTGAGGTAGATGTTATGATAATCTGCCTTACTGGAATGCCTGGCTCTGGAAAGAGCGAGGCATCTCTTATCCTGAAGAAACACGGATTTGAGATTATTGAGATGCGAGATATTGTTATCTCGATGATGAAGGAAGAGAATATAGAAGTCAATGTTAGAAGCCTTGAAGAATTTGCAAAGAGGATACGAAAAGAAAGAGGAGAGGATGTAGTTGCTGAGGAGCTTGTTGCGAGAATGAAGGACAGAGAAAATAACATCGCGATTGTTGGGCTCAGAGGCATGGGGGAGCTGGAATATTTTAAGACTAAGATGTCGGACATACATGTGGTTGCGCTTGTGGCGGACAGAGAGGTGAGATTTGAGAGGCTTAAGATCAGCAAGAAAGATAGCCTTGGCAGCTACGCGGACTTTGAGCTTAGAGAGATCAACAACGCAAAAAATCTTGGAGTTGATGCCACAGTTAAGCACGCTGAATTCTATATTTTCAACAATAGTACAAAGGAAGACCTTGAAAGAAGTGTTGAGGATTTATTCCTGGCGCTTGAGAAAAAGGAGAAGGAGAGGGAATCAGGAAACCTTTAATATGGCAACTTCCCGGTTACCCACCTGTCCGGAACTTACAAATGCCGCTCTGTTCCTGAATGCATGAAGACCTTTCTGGGTCAGGGCCAGAGGTTTGTAGCTCTCCCCTTTCTCAGTAAAGTCGATCAATCCCTTCTTCTTCAATTGCTTTAAGGTATACCACACACCGCTCTGAGAGACCGAATGCTTTAAGTATAAATATTCGACAAACCTTGTGGCTGCAGGAATCTCATTTAGGCCTATCTCTGAGATTATCAGCATCTCTTTCTTAGAAATATCTAATAAAGAGTCAAGACTATGCTTTAGTTTAAGCGCACGCATAAGAACCCACCAACAAAAAGAGTTTTTTATTAGGAGCCCTTATACGGCGCTTCTAAACAATGTGTTATATATGCACTTGACGCCTATAACACCCATAGTGTCTATAGACATGGCTGGCAATATTGGCGAAGAGGACCAGATCATTGAAACCTGTTTGCCAGTTACCATATATAACATCTGATAATAGTTCATCCTTCCTTATTTAACATTCACTGATATTATTGAATTACTAACTCTTATTTAAATCTTTTGTCCAACTTTTTATCGATGAGAGAACAGTTCTCTAGAAATATTCGTCTAGAAAGATTTTTAGTTTTAGAATAAGAAGATAGTTTTGGTGTTTTAATGGCTGCGGATGATAATGCAGGGCTTCCTTGGAGTCCAGAAGTAGATGGCATGATAGACTCCATAGACGACATTATAATACCTAAGCTTAACATAAGCCTTAGGGATATTCTTTCGTCTCCAGAAAAATATAGGAATGTGGAAGGAATAAGCAGCACATTAGCTTCAGTAAAGGATTCTGTTGATGAGTTCTTTAATGGATTATTAAGAGATCTTTCCGATGAGAGAAATAGGCTTTCTTCAGAGCTTGAAAAGACGAATCTTGAGTATGGTAAGATAAACAATGCCATAATCTCGAAGGCATCCTCTCTTGGCATACCTTATGTAAAACCGCTCTTCATAGATTCAGATCCGAATAGAAGGGAGGAAATAACAATAGAAAGTTATGATAAGGGCTTTGAGCCACTCGTATCGAAATTTATAGAGAATTCTTATTATGTAGCAGATTTGTCTGCCAAATACAAGGAATATAATCTTGGATCGTGGATATTCTCGGGAAAGAAAACATACGTACTGACCCTTAACCAACCGACAAGCGTGATATTCTCAATAGAAGATAGCAGAGATACCTTAGTTAATCTGCTCGGTGCAGTAACAGCAAATATAACATCACAGACGTCTCAGAGCCAGGGAAAGGCTAACACCACACAGTCTGCGAAGCAGAAAAAATCTGGTAAGAGTTCCTGATTAATCATGAAACGTGAAAAGATAATAGCAATAACGGGAACACCAGGATCTGGCAAGAGCACTGTAGCACGCATGTTGGCAGAAAAGATCAAAGCAGAGCTTATAGGAACAAACGAGTTCATAAGAGAAAAGAAACTTGCATCGAGATACGAGAAAGATGGAACCGCGATTGTTGGAATCGAACTCTTAGAGAAGGAGATAAACAAAGAGCTTTCGAAAAGAAAAGGCATCGTGGTTGTTGAAGGGCATCTTCTTTGCGAGCTCAAGATAAGAGATTCTTGCATAATAGTAGTAAGAGAACATTTGCCAACTCTGATAAAAAGGCTTAAAAAAAGAGGGTACTCGCTTTCCAAAATACGAGACAATGTAGTTTCAGAAGCCACAGATTATTGTGGAATAAACGCCAGCCTGAATTACAAGAGATCTGTGGAGCTTATGAACAATAAAATGTTTTTAAGCAACTCGGTGAAGTTTGCACAGGGAAGACTTAAGGCGGGAAGGAAGATAGATCTAATCGCAGAGCTCGAGAAAGTGATAAAGAAGGATCCCAAGTTTGCGATATGATACCAGAAAATGTGAGAGTATCAAAAAGGGTACCACAAGAAGTGTTAAGAACATGCACATGTAAGTAAAAAACGGAGATAATATGCCCAGCTTAGGCATAAACAACGCAGATGTGACTCTCGATAAGTATAGGCTAATTTTTGGAGGACGCGAGATAAAGCCTTCGGTCAGAAAACTTGGAGAGATGAAAGATGTGTTGCTTGACAACTTAATCAATGCAAGCAATAAGGACGAACCGCTTTATTACATGTACCGATCGAGCATCTGTGCTGAGCACGAGCAGGCCTTTGTAAAATCTGAGATAAGATATGATATCACAGTGCTGAACAGCGCGAAGCTTGGAAGAGAGCTCAACAAAACATTAGGACATTTTCACCCAGTAGTGCATGACGGCCTCTCATATCCGGAGATATATGAAGTTTTGTCTGGAGAAGCAATATATATTCTGCAAAAACAAGCAAAGGGATATTATAGCGTTAAGATCATACATGCAAAGGAAGGGGAGAAGGTTCTTATCCCGCCAAACTACGGACACGTTACAGTAAATCCACTTGATAG
>CAYWXC010000029.1:0-6633 GCA_964462345.1 Microcaldota archaeon
GTCATAGCAAACGCGAAGAACATGACACGTTCCGAACTCAAAGCCTACCTCTGTTTTGTAGAAAACCTCGCACATGGGTACAAAGTCCTATTTGATAATGACTTGGCAAGCATAATAATCGCAGGCATAACACTTAAAGCAAAAGACCTGCACTCAATAAGGCGACACTTTACCACCTTTATTAAGAGACTTGAGGATAGAAAGTCTGGATACATATTAAAGCTCAACACCGAGTCTGGTTCAATAGATGATCTTATCCTGGAACTGAGATATCATGAATCTAGCTTCCTAAAGTTCTTGCGCAAGAAGAATATCATTAAGGTAAAGCGTAAGATCAAGGCGAAAAATCTCAAAGTCAAGAAACTAAAGACTCGTGCTGGAAGGTATGATGCGCTTGTGGAAGAGCTAAAGAGGAATGTATCTCCTTATCTTGCAAAGCAATAAAATAATATTGCTTGTATTGTATGTCCGCTCTCTATCTTATTCTCCTTGATCATCTCAATGGCTTTGCTTAACTTTACTTTCTCCACATCTATTATCTCATTCTCTTCAAGCATCTGTTTTCCTTCCTTAAGCTCTCGTGCAGTAAAGAAAAATATCTTCTCTGTAGAGAATCCGGGTGAGCTGTATGATTCGAAAAGGGGTTCGATGCTTTCTGCAGTAAATCCTGTTTCTTCGGTAAGTTCCTTGGCTGCCCTGATCTTTGGATTCTCGTTTCCCTCAATAACTCCTGCCGGAAGTTCATAGATCCATTTCCCAATAGCAGGCCTATACTGCTTTATTAATATTATCTCTTCATCGTTCAGTATTGGTAATACCATTACTGCATCTGTATGCTTGACGTACGTCCATACTGCCGTCTTGCCATTTGGAAGCTTCTTGTCCTCTTTCACAACGTTTATGTTGAACTCTTCCATAAAACCATCTATAACTTCGCAGCAATCTCTTCTGATATGTCTATTACATTGCAATCTTTTGAAGGTATGGTATTGGTTCCGAAGACTCCGCTTACTCCCGCTTCTTTGATCTTTTTATAAGCATCATCTGCAAGGAGCAGGTGCGTAGCGTACGCCACAACCGTGTTTGCGCCTCCATCCAATGCGAATTTCGCCGCTTCAATTACGGTTGAGCCAGAGCTTATGATATCGTCAACAATCATAACCTTCTTGCCTGAGAAATCGTAATCGCCAACCCCATTTATGCTTATAGCTCCACTTTCCCTATCCCTCGTTTTCTCAAGATGAGTATATTTGCATCCGAACATCTCGGACATTTTCTTTGCTCTCTCTATTCCTCCAGCATCTGGGGATAGCACAATCTGTGGAAGCATCTCGCCCTTGAGCTTCGCAGCGATCATCTCTGATACATCGACAACGGCGAGATTCCCATTAAAATAAGAGAGCGTATCTAATTTATGTGGTTCGACAACGACGATCTTCCCTATTCCTGCATTTTCTATTATTTTGAGAACCGATGAGGCGCTTAAAGAATCTCCCTTCCTAAATCTCTCATTCTGCCTGAGATAAGATAAATAAGGTATCACTGCGGTTATTTTATCAGTGCCGATGCCTCTTAGGGCGTCGGCCATGAAAACAAGCTCCATCAAATGTTTTTCTTGAGGATAATATGTTGATTGCACTATCACTGCTTCTCCATCTCCTTCTTCCGGAATACGGATGTACGACTCCCCATCAGAAAAGATTTTATGTTCAATATTAATAAGTATGGAACCAGTATGTTTGGATATGTTTCCTGCAATGCCATTCTCCGCAGTCCCCTCGACTATGAACATAAGAATCACTTCAATATTCCTTGCACGAAAAGAAATATAGAAGCGAGCTATGCCGCTCTAAGTATCGGAACGAATGTCTCTCTTCTTCTAGTTTCTTCATATTTGGATATTGCCAAGATAAGGGCCGCATATGACCATGCAAGATCCTCTATCGGCTTTCCATTATTGGATCTCAAGTAGTCTCCATGGTCTCCATTAGGGTTCATCGGATCTATGATTTCCTGCTCAGGAAGGCCTTTTTCATAAGTGCCATCTTCCCATTTTCTTATAACATAATCTATTATTGAACTCGCCTTCTTTCTCTCCCCTATGTTTGAATAATATGTCGCAAAGGCAAGCCCAACAGGCAACCACCTTCCATCTTTAAAGTAATTATACTCCTCAAAGCTGACTCTGAGTGGAAGAGCATTTGGTTCGCTCTTAGATCTTCCGCCAAAAAGATCTCTCTCAACAATCTCCATCGTCTTCTTTTCGATGCCCATCCTCCCGAGGCTTCTATCGGATATCTCAAAAATGCTCAGCATGTGTGCCAAGGCTCCGTCAACACCGTTGCCTCTCTCTATATCGCCCATCGGGTGCTTAGATCGATATATCACACCCTCCTTGATAAAATATTTATTTAGGAATTCCGCCGGTCCTCCGGGGCAATCTCCATTAAGTTTTTCAAACCTCGAGATTTCTTTATCATTGATGTCCACAATCCCTCTCTTCGCAAAGAAACGTGCGCTTTGGAATGCAGCGTCCGCTGCTCCAACATCATATGAGTGGACAAAACCATGCTCCATCTCCCACATATTTGCGCACTCCAAAGAATAATTCCTACCAACATACTCGAGAAGTGTCCTAATGTTTGTGCTCAGAAATTCCCTCTTTGCTACATTCAATCCTGCATGAAATTCCTCATGAACCAGGGATAGTAAAATTAGTGGTATTGTGTCGTTCTGCCTCAATCCTGTGTTATAATTTATATACTCATTATCAGAAATTCTTTCAAAATATCTTGTGCCTAAAATGCCATTGTAATATCCCAGATTCCTTCCGACTCTTGCTGGTATATGGTAACAAAGGTTAAAATGGCTATGGTCTTCTATCGGAATCGTGAATCCTTCTTTTATGTTTGGAAGGAAATTCCTAAGCGACGCAGCGCTGAATGAAGTTATTCTACGGCCAGCTTCCAATGCTTCTTGCGCCAAGATTGGATCTTTTCTAATCAAATCCTTGTATGCTGCAAACAACGAGATGGCAGCGATTGAAGAATCCCTGAACCAGTTTGGGTCGTATGCCTTCCATACTGCAGATGCACGCATATATCCGTTCTGCTCAACTTCTCCAACAAGGTGTCTAACTGCCCTCTTGAATGCTCTTTCATGCACATCTTCAGATCTATTCCTTTCTACCCGCCTTTCAATTGCGATTGACATCGGATCACGCAGAATAATGGAAAAATTCTAAGATGGAGGCACGGCTAAGAAAGTTAAATATTAGACAACCCACTCCCGCAGACTTCCTCAAAGTCTGATCCCACAACATAAATTTAATTTGACACCAAACTATTTAAAATTGCTCTGTAGCAAGGTCAAAAGGCAATTCCTCTAAGATGTTATCTACATATGTTGTAGTACATGGCTTATAACGAGTTTACTTACTCTCTCTTATTATTGAATAAACTACGGAGTATATGCACTTGTTTCGTCTCATGACACCAAAAAAATTCCTGGTCATGTCGGCATCAGCGCTTATATTCAGTATATCGACACAGGTTCCAGAATAATGTTGGTGCAGTTCTGTTTTTATTATATATTCAAACTTATGTATAATATCAGAAACGTGATTCTTCTCGGCTTCCTTATATGTCAGAACGAAGACACTGTCAACAATCCCATCCATCGCATCCAGCCGCTCATAATCGTTAAGCATGCTAAGCACTGCTGTCCTCAACATCTTTGATCTGCTCTTAAATCCAAGCTTCTTCTGGATCTCTTCCAACTCCTCCAATGATTTTTTATCAATCGAAATGCTCAGTATCTCCAAGCGTTCACCAGTGTATTAATAACTTATTAAGAAATATTTATTAATATTTATGCTTAAACATATAATGAATTCTAATATTCTTAGGGAGTAGATTGAAGAGTAATAACAGGTTGATCCTAACATTATCGATAATTGTGACGTTCCTAATCCTCATTGGTTATCTTATAGTATCAAGCGGAATAAACTTGGGCTCTGTATTAAAACCACATTCTGGACTGGCACTAAGTTCCATACTTATGATCTCATTTATATTGGGAATACTGCACGGAGCCACACCTGATGAACATACCTGGCCAATAACCTTTAGCTATGCCATCGGGAGTTATAGCACAAAAGGCGGAATGAAATCTGGTCTCGCGTTCTCTACTGGATTTACCTTACAAAGGGCTTTTCTTACAACAATAGGTTTTCTTGGTCTTGCCACTATTTATCAGACTTATAATTTGGATGGACCTGTCTATGTTATCGTAGGGATTGTGATGGCAATTTCAGGCGCTTACATTCTTAACAAGAAACAATACATACATATCCCTATAGATGTCTTATTTAAGGGAGCGAAGCTTCATTCGAGCGAAGCCGAAATGACTCTATCAAAGTCTACGAAACCCAAGCCCGTTCCATTGAAGATGGCAGTGATTCATGGGCTCATAGCTGGATTTGGTTTTGGTGCATACAGTACCATAATTGTCTTTATACTCGCACCAGAAGTTCCTGGATTGTTATACGCACCACTGCCAGGTTTATTCTTTGGAATAGGCACCATGATAATGCAAATCATCTTTGGCGCCATTTTTGCAAATATAGCAAGGCTCAAGAAGCTCGATGAAGGGAGAGTTAGCCAGATAGGCAGGAAGACTGCAGGCAGAACTTTATACTATGGCGGCATGCTGTTTGCAATAATTGGATTCTTGATAGTGATATTTCCTGTATTGGATAGCATCGCGATAAGCACTGGAAATCCTATACCCAATCTAGATTCAATAGGTGTGGCAACAATATTGGTATTGCTTGTTGTGGGTGGAGTCGGCATCGGTAGCTTCATAAAAGGATTAGGGGAAATGACTCATGCTGACTAGCGTATGAAGTGATGGTTACGCGAGCAGCGTTCCTCCATCAACCACGATCTGGCTTCCGATCATATATAAGGACATATCCGAAGCTAAAAACAAGGCAACTTTTCCTATCTCATCGGCATCTCCAAATCTTCGCATAGGGGTCTTTGCCAAGAACTAATCCATTATTTTTCCATGTCTGCGTTAGGTGCGATTGGCATTGCCTCCTGCAATTTTTTGACTCCTGGCGTTAGTATTCCTCCGAGAGCTATGGCATTGACCCAGATCTTATGGGGCGCAAGTTCAAGCGCTATATTCTTACTGACATCCTCTCACCACTGAAAGTGATGGGATTCCTCTGGGTTTGGTGTCTCTTTCGTTCATAGAGTTGCACCTTTGGGTGTATCAGTGCTACCCTTCGGCACATCCATGTCTGTGCTGAATTGACCAATGCCATAACGTTTCGCTATATTGAACGATGCATTTACATCGGCATTGTCAAAGTGCCCACACGACTGGCACACAAATTCTTTTTCTTTCCTTGTCCCTATGTTTCCGCACCTTGAACACTCCTGAGATGTGTATTTAGGATCCGCATAGGCAACTGGTATTCCGCATAATTTTGCTTTATATTCAATGAATTGTTGCAGTTGATAGAATGACCAACTGTTCAGTGCAAAGTTGAATGACTTTCTGTGTTTTCTATTCTTTCTGATGCCGTCAAGTTTCTCAAGTTTGATTCCGTATTCGTTTTCCTGCGCTGTTTGGATTATCCTCTTTGAGATTTTGTGGTTGAGGTCTCGCATCTTTCTTTGTTCTCTATCTCTTATCCTTTTCAGTATGCCAAACCCTCCATTCTTCTGTGACTTCTTCCTGATTGATTTGTATTTGTTATGGATGTGCAAAGCCTCCTTTCCAAGTCTGAGGACTTTCCCTGAATCTGGATTTCCAACAACTGCAATATGCCCTGTTGTATTTAAGTCTACCCCTATGAAGCCTTTTGGTCTGATTGGTTCTGGTTCCTCAACTGAAACGGAAACATAGGCATAAATGGAATCAAACTCAATCTGATTTATCTTCTTGAAGCTGTCTGGGAATTTGCATTGCATTTCCAGTTTGAGAGATGGAATTCGGATTTTATGTTCTTTCACTGAAATTCCCTGACTTGGCACAATGAGGTTTAGATTCCCAATTCTCTTTAGTTTCCTGTTCCTTGCATACTCACGAAGTATCTGGTTTGCTATAATTGACTTTTAGCCTGTATTGTTTTACATCTGCGGCTGTCTGAGTTCTGGTTCTCATTGCGACTTCGGCAATTTGCCGAGCCTTCTTTAACTCTAAGTAAAAGTCCCTGTTGTGTTTGATTTTATAAGTTAGAATCATATATTATCCCATTGCTGTTCTATATATTTCTTTATTGTAGATGCAGATACATTACCTGCTGTTGAGAGGAAATATGAACGAGTCCATAGTGTTGGCATCTTCAAGAGTTCTGGGAACTCATTACGCAGATATCTCGAACTCCTGCCTTTGAATCTTTTAACTACTATCTCAGGTCTCGTTCTTGTATCTGCTGAAACGAATAGATGCACATGGTTTGGCATTACTTCCTTTGTGATTATTTTCCATCCGTTCTCAAGTGCAACATCTCTGATTATTTCTTCTTGGCCATTTTTCCGGGTTGAAGTTTTTGTTCATATACAGCATCCACCAAAGCATCCAGAGTATGCTTATTATGACAACCGCTATGATTAGCGC
>CAYWXC010000030.1:0-6619 GCA_964462345.1 Microcaldota archaeon
TTGAAGAACATTCGAAAGTTACAACAGAGCTTTTCAAACTCGTATTATACGCTGAAGGAGAATTGACAGCACTTCTGAGAAAATGATAATTGTATAGATTATTTGACGAAAATTTAAAATCGGTGGCCAGGTGGTAAGAGTTATTCGATCCGAAGAGTACGCTAAACGCTTGTTAAATAGCGTTATTAAAGCTGTTTACGACAAACCCAATGATTTATCTGTTTTTACAAGGTTGATGAGATTTTCTGGAAGTCGAGGAGAAGACAATCCAGTGATCGCAGCAAATGCGCTCAGAAGTGCTGCAACCATATATAGACACAGCCATCCAGAAAGAGCTGCTATGGCAACAAGGTTTGCGGAAGAGATAGAGCAACAAGCAAAAGCAGCTAGGCGTGGCTGATCTGACTAAGCCCAGACAGAGATTACAGATTAACAAACTCACTCTTGATCTGCTTAAGCGAGTTAAGGGTTATCGTCTTTTCTATTCCTTTCCTTGAGAGTACATTCTTTACAAATTTGTAAAAAGAATCTATATCTGCAGTTCTCACTTTCATAAGAATCTCCCATTCACCTGTTATTATATCAACACTCTCAACTTCAGTGAATGCAGAGAATTCCTTCGCAACCTTTTCAGGCTCTGTGTATTCATCATGGGAAAGATTAACAAGAATGTAACTGCAAAATCCTTCATTGATAGTTTTATAATCAAAAACTGCCTTGTACGCTCTGACAACGCCTTCTTTTTCCATCTGCCTTAGATTGTAATGTATTGTGGCAGATGGGGCCTTCAACTTCTTGGCTATGCTTATTATCCTAGGAGCGCAGTAGCCAGATTTCATCAGAGTTATAAGATCCTCCCTTATATTTTTCATAATTATTACATAATATTCAATATTTAAAATACTTATAGTAGAAAAATCGAATTTTATACAATAACAAATATATAGTCATTCAAACAGAAGAGTCTGTACAGAGATATCAGGTCATTTTATGGCACAACGACAGCTAAATGATGCGAACATAGTTGGATACAGCGAGCTTTTAACGCCTAGAAAGCTTGTTGATCAATTGCTGCCCCTTTCGGATAATGGAAGAGAAACGGTCTTGCAGGGAAGAGAGAATATCAAGAATATCCTAAGAGGAAAGGATAAGAGGAAAATTCTAATAGTTGGTCCATGTTCAGTACACGACATAGATGCTGTGAGGGAGTATGCTGGGAGATTAAAGGATCTGAGCGAGAGGGTCTCTGATGCCTTTCTGGTGGTTATGCGTGTTTATGGCGAGAAGCCAAGAACCAATAAAGGATGGAAAGGATTTATTAACGAACCGCTGCTTGATGGTGTAGTTAGACCAAACGAAGGCCTTATGTCTATCCGTAGTTTACTTGTAGAGCTTGCTGAGAATGGCATTGCCACTGGAACCGAATTTGTGCAGCTAGGAACTCCGCAGAGGATAGGGGACACTGTTGCGTGGTCAGCAATAGGTGCCAGAACTACAGAATCCCCACCACACCGCCACATGGCTTCAGGCTTAAGCATGCCTGTCGGATTCAAGAATAATACAGAAGGGAATGTGAAGGCAGCGATAGATGCGGTAATAACTGCTGCAGACAGCCATGAGTTTGATGGCATAAATTGGGATGGAGTTGAAGCTACAGTCAGCACTAAGGGGAATATAGACACACATATTATCCTGAGGGGAAGCGAGAAGAGAGCTAATTATGATGAAGAAAGTGTTAGAAATGCAATGCAGGCCCTTGCAAAAAATGGGCTACCTCAATTCTTGGTGGTTGATTGTGCACATGGGAACGCGATAAATAAGGATCATAAAAAAGATCACACGCTGCAATCAGTCGCCTTCTGGAATGTGATTGACCAGATCATGCGTGGGACTGAAGGTATAGCCGGGATTATGCTAGAATCGTTCTTGAAGGAGGGCAGCCAAAAGTTTGAAAGTGGAACAACAAAGAAAAAAGATCTCAAATATGGTGTATCTATAACCGATCCATGCATAAGCTGGGAGGAAACAGAGAGGATAGTTTTGTCAGCAGCCAAGGAACTTCTCCGAAGATAAATAAAAGATATCTCTAAATATCAGAAAAAAGATAATATATATCGAATTACTAATTATCAAGAAAACACAACAATTTAATATTTGCTTTTCAACGTATTATCTAAGGTCTTAAGATGCAAATAAGGCAATTTCCAAAAGGAAGGGAGATCGATCTTCCAATCTCAGATTTGCATGCGATAGTGAACCATCTGGAAAGAGCAACAAATAGTGATGTTGTTGTAATTGGTGGAAGGGCTGTTAATTTATATTGCATAAATTCAAGCAGATTCACAAACGATGTTGACCTTGTATTGAGGTGGAAACCCTCAAGAGAGCAACTATCAACATTGCCAAGTTTTATGCATCGAGATGAGAATAACGCTTATTTTGAGATAACTTACAGGGGAGAAAGAATCACACCAGAAGTAAAATATTACAGACCATCTTTGCCTATGGGCTTTACTACGCTTGATCTTTATTATCCTTATTATGTATCTTCATTTAACAATTTCCAGAATAGAACAGAGATAAGCGGAATTCCAATAGAAACCATACTTGAGAGGTCCCAGACAATTTCAATAGGTGAAGAGCTTACGATGAAGGTACCCTCGCTGCAGATACTTGTCGTATTAAAGTATGTTTCATGGATGGATAGAGGGAAGGGTGATCCAAAAGCCAAAGATATGGCAGATATAAGAAATCTTATAAGAAATCATGCAAATACTCCCCAAACATTTACTAGGCTGATACACAGAGTTGGGGAAATTGTTAATAAAACAATGCCAGAACAACATCACGAGATAATAACAGGGGTATTAAGGAACGCTAGCCTTAGGGGAATAAATAAAGAGCTTGAAAAAATCGCTGACGATCTCCTTAGAATGGCTTAGGTGTATAAATGCAAGATTTTAAGATAGAGAGCAACAAGAAAATAGAATTGATAAACATAACTGAAAAAGTTGTAAATCTTGTCAACAATAATACATTGAGCGATGGAATCTGCATAGTTTATATACCACATACAACAGCGGCAATAATAATCAACGAAAATGAGGAAGGGCTTTTATCAGATATAAGGAACTTTGTGGGAGCTTTAGCAGATAATAATAAAGAATGGAAACATAACAAAGTAGACAACAATGCAGCTTCACATCTTGCCAATATCGCAATAGGGTGTGAAAAGATAATACCGATACAGAATGGCAAACTTATGCTCGGTAGATGGCAGAATATATTCTTTATGGAGTTGGACGGTCCGAAAAAAAGAGAAATTTACGTCGAATATATAGAATGTAAAGGCTAAGTCGGACTTCGTCAAATATCTTATCTGGAGAGAGCTTTTTAATCCCTGATCCTATCAATAATCTCTTAATCTGGAGATACCTTGGAGATTAAGCGAGAATTAACACGCGGAGAGGAACTTAAGAGCACATTAAAAGTATACTTGAGAAATCGTTGGGAAGGAAATCAATCTGCAAGAGAATCCCTAACCAAAGCTGCAGATTCCAATGCGTTGGTATTGATAAATAGGGAGCCATTCATAGCACTCTCAGAAGTTGAGAGTCTGGATGGATTGTCACTCAAGGAAGCGTTTAGAAGAGGCGGAGCCGTAACTCTGCGCAGCAAGAATGTGCTAAGTATCTATTTAAGAGTGGATTCGATTAATTCTTCTCGAATGGCTAAAATAAGATTCAAAAATATTCTAGCAAAGGATAGTAGAGATTCTCTTCAAGAAAGACAGTATTTTACATATCCTTAAATAAAGAATTGTGAAGTATTTTTAGATAAAATAACCAATAGGTATAACCATGGAGAGACAAAAACCCCTTAAACCACAATTAGGTGAAAAGGGTATTATTGAGAATGGATTGGCATTCAGGTCGATAGATTTAAAGCGGAAAATTGATTTGGACAGTCTCCTTAGAAGAACTTCTCAGCAAACAATAAGCATTACCTCTGAAATGGAGGAGGTAGTCCTCAAGATTGACCAAATTAAGGATCCAATAGAGTTGAGAAAGTACTCAGTAAACCCAAATATATTTGTAAGATGTGCAATTGCCTTCAGTTTACTTGCTGGAAAAGAAATAAGGGAGGATCTTACATCTGATGAGAACCCCACAGTGAGGTATATTGCATCGATACCCATTTCACAGCTTAGATACATACGTGACGACTTAACAACATTAGGGATGAGTCTTGTAGGCGCAATAAAGAAGATGACTAATCTTGATCAGAAAGGAATGAAAAATTTCCTAAAAGAATTACATTCTACGGCACGCAGCGAATCACGCCAGAAGAGAAGGCCAAGTTAGCATATCATTATACGAATATCGTAATTATTTTACGAAAAAGCAAAGTATATATACTTTGATATCGTATCTCTTTCAGGACATTCGTGATTTCATGGCGCGTATAAATGATAATTATGATAAATTGGGCTCTAGTTATCTATTCTCTGAAATAGCAAAAAAAACAAGAGTATTCTCTGAAAGAAATCCAGGCGTTAAGATAATGCGTTTAGGTATAGGAAATACCACAGAGCCACTAACAGAATCGATAGTAAAACATATGCATGATGGAATAGATAAGCTTGCAGACCACAAAAGATATACTGGTTACGGGGATGAGCAAGGAGATTCTCGCCTTAGGAAGGCGATAGCAGAATTTTATGAAAGACAGGGAATTTCCATCCAGCATGATGAAGTATTTGTTAGTGACGGAGCAAAACCTGATTCTGCAAACATCCAATCAATATTCGCACAGAATAATACAATAGCTGTACAGGATCCTGCTTACCCTGTCTATGTTGACAGTAATGTCATTGCAGGAAGAACAGGCTCTGCAAAGGGCGTGACGTACGATGGACTTATTTATATGCCATGCACTGCAGAAAATGATTTCTTCCCAGAACTCCCGGAGAGGAAAGCTGATATCATATATTTATGCAGCCCGAACAACCCAACAGGGGCTGTAGCAACAAAAGCCCAGCTAAAAAGATTCGTTGATTATGCGATAGAAAATAAATCTGTGATAATATTTGATGCTGCTTATCACTCATTCATATCTGATCCAGAACTGCCTAGAAGCATATACGAGATAGATGGAGCCAAAAAATGTTCAATAGAGATCAATAGTTTCTCGAAGAGCTCAGGTTTTACTGGGGTAAGGCTTGGTTGGTCCATTGTCCCGAAAGAGCTTACAATAGAAGAAACCGAAGAAGGGAAGGTCAATGCTTTATGGAATAGGCGACAGACCACAATGTTTAACGGTGCTTCGAATATAGCCCAAGAGGGAGGCATAGTTGCAATATCCGAAGAAGGCATAAGGGAAAACCAGAAGATAATAGATCTTTACATGCAGAATGCAAAAGCAATAAAGGAGTGTTTTGTTCAGAAAGGACTTACGGTGCATGGAGGTAAAAATGCTCCATATCTCTGGATAAAAACCCCAGGAAACATGACTTCGTGGGAGTTCTTTGACAAGATTCTTTCCGAAGCACATGTTGTCATAACTCCAGGATCTGGATTCGGGCCGTCAGGAGAAGGATATGTCAGAGTAAGTGCATTTGGGCATCCAGAGACAATAAAAGAAGCACTCGAAAGTATTAAGGAGAATCTCAGACTTTAGGTGATAAGATGAATAATGATAATGATCTATTCTTCAACAATGTAGAGATTAATGAGATAATTAAAAAGTATCCTACCCCGTTCCACATATATGATGAAAAAGGTATACGGGAAAATACAAAGAAGCTTTATGATGCATTTTGCTGGTCCAAAGGCTTCAAGAATTACTTTGCAGTAAAGGCGTGTCCAAATCCATATATTGTAAATATACTTAAGGAAGAAGGCTGTGGGGCTGATTGTAGCTCTCTCCCAGAACTTATCATTGCAGAAAAAGTAGGGATTAAAGGTAACTCAATAATGTTTACCTCAAATGATACTCCAGCAAATGAGTATAAAAAGGCCTTCGATCTTGGTGCAGTAATAAATCTTGATGACATAACACACATCTCTTTTCTGGAGAAAAACGCTGGAATTCCAGACATTATCTCCTTTAGATACAATCCAGGGCCTTTGAGGAAGACCCAAGAAGGAAATGTTATAGGTAATCCAGAGGAAGCCAAGTATGGCCTCACAAGAGATCAACTATTTGAAGCGTATAAGATCATGAAAGAGAAGGGAGTAGAGAGATTCGGCTTACATACGATGATTGCTTCCAACGAGCTAAACCAGAGTGCATTCATACAGACTGCAGATATGTTATTTGATCTAATCAGAGAAATCTCTGAAAAACTCAAGATTACGTTTGAATTTATCAATCTTGGCGGTGGGATAGGCATACCTTATAAGCCAGAACAAAAAGCAATAGATTTGAAGGAACTTGGGGAATCTGTCAGAAAGAGCTATGTTGAAAAAATAGAAGACTCTGGAGTTTCCCCAGTTAAGATATTCATGGAAAATGGAAGAGTGATGACTGGGCCTTACGGCTATCTAATAACAAGAGCAATACACGAAAAGCACATATACAAAGAGTACATTGGAGTAGATGCTTGCATGGCAAACCT
>CAYWXC010000031.1:0-6474 GCA_964462345.1 Microcaldota archaeon
GATGATGCGATATCAGAGATGGAGAAAAAGATTCTTGGTGAGGCTTTCAGTAAGGTAAGCGGGATGCAATGATAATCATGGAGAAATTTGGATACCATGTATCTGTTGCTGGAGGGATAGATCTGTCTTTTGGTAGGGCGATCTCTATAGGATGCACAACTATGCAGATATTCTTAAGCAACCCTAGGGGGTGGGAAATAAGGAAGATAGAGGATAACGAAAAGGAGAGATTCTCAAACGAACTCAAAAAGGAAATGATCAGCCCAATATTTGTCCATATGCCTTACCTACCAAACGTGGCTTCGCCAAAAGAGGATATTAGGAAGAAATCTGTGATGGCGATAAAGGAAACTGTAAAGAGATGCGATGAGCTTGGTATAGAGTATGTGATAACCCATCTCGGCAGCCATCTTGGAGAAGGTAAACAATTGGGAATCAGGAACGCCATAGATTCAATAAATGATGCATCTGTATCTAGAAGAGTAAAAATATTGATAGAAAATGAAGCTGGACAAAAGAATAGCATAGGTTCAGATCTTGAGGACGTAGCAGAGATCCATGATGGAATTGGTCCTGGCAGAAATGGAATATGTCTTGATACGTGCCACCTGTTTGCTGCGGGTCATGACATAAGAAAACCAGAAGTTCTTGACCGCATTGAGAATATAATAGGATTTGAAAACGTTCCAGTCTTACATCTTAATGATGCCAAATATGAATTGGGATCTGGAAAGGATAGGCATGAGAATCTTGGCAATGGGTTCATAGGCAAAGAAGGTTTTGATAGATTCTTTAGCTATGGCAAAACAAGAGGCAAATCCATAATAATGGAGACTCCTGAGATGCCTTTGGATAATTGGGAAGCTGGGGAGATTAAGTTCCTCAAAGGGATCCTTTCCAAGAACAATATAAAGGATGGCTTCAGCTAAAGAGCGCATTTCAATAAAGAGAATAACTAATCAGCAAATGCTGATTAGTAAAATTAGAAAAGTTACCTTACTTGTTCAAGAGATTAGGAACTAACGATTTCTCCGTTCGCAAACTTGGCTCTTACTTCGGTTATTTTTATCTTAACTTTTTCGCCCTGTTTTGCATCTTTAACGAAGATTACAAAGCCATCCTTCTTTGCTATTCCGTCCCCTCTAGAAGCTGTTGCTTCTATAGTTACATCAAGCTCGTCTCCTACCTTCACTGGTTTTGGCAAGTTTGGACCTGCACCAAATCTTCTGTCTCTGTCAAATCTGTCATATCCTTCATTCATTTTGTTTTCCTCTGTATGTTTCCGCTTTTGGCGTTCATTACGTAAAGTATATTCTTTCTGACCTCATATATAAATCTATCTGAAATGTTCTTTTCCTTGCATCGAAGGTGGAGTAAGCCCTTATTCACGGTTTTTTATTGAATTCCCAAGCATTAGATAGTAGTTTAAGCCATCAAGTATTGCACTTACAGAAGCCTCAATTATGTTTGTGGAAGTGCCCATAGTGCGCCAGCTCTCTTTTCCGTCAGATAGCTCCACAGTTACCCGTACCCTGCTTGCTGTGCTGCTAACCTTTCCAGGCAGGATAACCTTGTAATCAACAAGCGATATCCTCTTGATCCAAGAGTAGTTCTTCTCGAATGCTTTCCTGAGGGCTTTGTCTATCGCATTTACAGGTCCGTCCCCTTCTGCAGTTTCTATGCTATCTCCAGATTTAACAACAGCCACGCTCATATTGCATTCTGAGATCACTTTCCAATAATCGGGAACTATCTTATCTTTAAGAAGACCTAGATGTTCTCCCAGTATGAGAATTGCTGATGCAGGAGCTATATCAAAGTTGCAGCCTGAGCTCTCAAGCTCTTTTATCCTGGAGAGCGCTCCTTTTACACGGGGATCCCTCTTCTCAACTCTGACTCCAAGTTTTTCTATATAAGGAATAAGGCTTCCAGATCCGCTGACTTCAGATATTATTATCTTGCGCTTATTTCCAACTTTTAGAGGATCAAGATGCTCATATGCTAAGGGATTCTTTATCACGGCATCTGCATGGATCCCTGCCTTGTGTGCAAAGGCGTTCTCCCCGACAAATGGCTGCCGAGGATTTGGAGAGATCCCGCTTATTTCATAAAATAGCAGAGACAGTTCCTTCAGCCCTTTAATATCTTTTATTGATGTCTCGAGTCCAAGCTTCAGAACTGCGGTTGGTATGACCTGCACCAGGTCTGCATTTCCCGTTCTTTCCCCAATGCCATTTATAGTTCCTTGAACATGAGTAGCTCCTGCCAGCAGGCCTTGGATTGAGTTTGCGACCGCACATCCGGAATCATTATGCATATGCACACCAACATTAGAGTAACCAGAGTCGCACACGTGTTTAGTCATATTGTAAATAGCATTTGGAAGTGTGCTTCCGTTAGTATCGCAAAGTACTATAGTCTTGCTTCCTGCAGCGGCTGCTGTTTTAACAACGTCCATGGCATACAAAGCATCCTCGCAGAAACCCTGGTAAAAATGCTCGGCATCGAATATAACTTCTAACCCATGTGATTTAAGGTACTCTACAGACTCTCCGATCAACCTGAGATTCTCTTCCTTATTCACTTTTAGCACGTGGTTTACATGTAGAGTCCAACTCTTCCCAAAAAGAACGCCAACGTGGGCTCCTGAATCAATTATCGAGTTAAGATTAAGGTCATTCTCTACAGCCACACCCTTTAGTCGCGTACTTGAGAAAGCGGCTATCTTTGAATGAGCCATGCTATATTCCTTAATCTCTCTGAAAAATAAGGCATCTTTTGGATTTGATAAAGGCCAGCCTCCTTCTATGTAGTCAATTCCCATATCATCAAGAGCCAATGCTAAGCGTATCTTTTCTTTTAATGAAAAGGAGACATTGACAGATTGAGAACCGTCTCTGAGAGTTGTATCAAAGATTTCTATTGTTCTATTCCCAATCTATCACCAGAATCAAGTAAGAAAGATAAGATAGATAATATTAATAAAACATATCTCCAACTATTAGAACTCGGGCTTTGGAATCTCTTCTGAATCTTCCAATATCTCGACTATCTGCCCTTGGCCTATTCCCGTTGGAAAATCCTCAAATTTTATCGAGACGAATGGTTCCTCTGCAGCCTTGACCATGCCTTCCCATACTCTCCCACTTTTATCTATATAAACAGCCCGTCTCCCAACCATCTCGTTAATATCCGCATTGCCTGAAGGAGTGACAAGAAGATTCTCCTTGTCCAACGAAGTTACTATTGCATCTATCATTAATACACCAGCTAATAAGATTTATTCCGATACATTATAAATTCTTATGATTTTTTCCAATGCTGGAGAACGTAACTCTTAGGAAACCATCTCTCTTCTTTATACCTTTAATTCGCAGATTGGCTTTCTTCGCGACTAAGCGTGCTTCAGAGATAGTTAAGCCATGGATTGACAATACCCTAAATTGAGACCTTTTCGCAGATTTTTCGAATTCATAGACCCGTATTTCTCCACCTCTTCTCAGTAGGGTTGAAAGATAACTCATAGAACTTTCCTTGCCTTTCCAGTGATGGAGGGAGAGCGTGCTTATGATCAGATCATATTTCTGGTTAAAGGGAATCTTTCGACTAGAGCCATACCCTATGTGAAGATTCTTAGCGCCAGCATTGTTCTTTTTCGATAGCGAAACCATATATGATGAAGGATCAACTGCGTAAATCTTTCTGTTGATCTTTGCTATGCGCTTGAGAAGCAATCCAGGACCCGTCCCTACATCAAGGACAATCTTTGGATCAGCCCTATTTACATCTTCAGCTATGAAAGCATAGAATCTTTGCATAGAACCAATTCTTTTTGCAACTATCTGATACATTTTAGAGGTAAAGTAGCCAAATTTTTCTTCTCCTTTTTCGTAAAGATCTTCCATGAGGATCTTTTCTGACTTCATGGATTTAAGGCTTATTGGTGATGATGTGAAAATATGTAGAATAGATAAAAAAGATGAAACTGGAATTGTCTTTAGAAAGCTTAAGCTCTCACGAATTTATTCAGGGGAGAGATATTGGCATTGGAATGGTACGCTTTTCAAGAGATTCAGGATAAAACTGGATGAGAGAATAAACCAACATATAGTCATAGTGGGGGAGAGTGGAAGCGGAAAATCCAATCTTTCCAGACTCTTGATAAAAGAGTTATGCTCCGATGGAGTTCGGATACTCCTCTTTGATCCACATAATGAATACGTCGATCTTGCAGAGGATATATCTGCAGAGCTTTATGATGCAGCCCATTCGTGGATAAACATAATGGATATAGAGGGCATGAATAGAGAAGAAAAAAGCAGTGAAGTCGCGAAGATGCTAAAGAAAACATTCCGCCTTGGAGATGTGCAATCTTATCTTCTTTATCGATGCATTTGGTATGCTTACCACATGGCTGAGCAGTATGGATCAACCCCAAATATCAGACTGCTGAGATCTTCAATTAGGGCATTTATACAAAAGGCTTCTGGGCAAGAATTAAGAACCCTAGAATCTTTGGAAAGGAGGCTCTCGCTTCTGGATAATGGCAAGAAAGGCAGGGAAGTGAGCGTCTCTAAGGCCATGGAAAAGAATGCAATCTTTCTCTTGTCAAGCCTGCATACGAACGAGTCGCAATCGTTGTACCTCGAGGGCATGCTAAAGCGCATATATTCTAAGATGTTGATGATGGAAAAGGCAGATTGCGGGAAGATATGCATAGTTGTTGACGAAGCGGAGAAGTTGGGGGAGGATTCGATAATAGGAAAGATAGCCGCTGAAGGTAGAAAGTATGGGGTTGGCATAATAGCAATAGCGCAAAGGGCGAAGAGTATAGATAAGGATCTTAGGAATAACGCTTCTGTGTTCATCTCGTTCTGCCAGAGAGAACCAGAGGAGCTCAATTACGTTGCAAACTTTATAGCGGGAGGAAACGAGTCAAGAAGGTTTATAGAGGTGAAAAAGGCACTGAGAGATCTCAGATGTGGTTTTGGTATATTAAGCGCTTTTGGAGATGAACCATGCATAATAAAATTTAAGAGAGCAAAGAGAGGAAGGAAAAAAATTGAGTATATTCTAGGAAATTTGCTTGTTGAACCATTATCTTCAATTCAGATCCGTGATGTCCTTTCTAATGAAGGCTATTCTGAAGAGGAGATAGAGGTTGCATTGTCGAGAATGTTGGATGAGCGAATGATTGTTAGCCACGAGTTCGGATCGGGAAGATTTAAAGGTAGATGGTATCTGCGCCCAGGCATCAACAGTCCAGAGCACGATTTGTCTGTGGCATTGATAAGCAATGCTATTGGGAAGAGCGGCATCAGGAATATCATACACAACAAGCCATTTGGTCCGGATATCATTGCATTTTTGGATCGTGGAAGAATTGCGATAGAGTATGAGACTGGGAGAAAGGATATCCAAAAGAGCATCAGTATGCTGCATTCCAGACTGCGAGAATACAACAAAGTGCTTCTGATAGTTAATGATAGGGAGATAGAGAGGTATAAATTGGGAGGGCTAAATGCTGTTAAAGCATCAGAATTTTTTAAGAAAGACAATGGGGGGATCATTGATTGCCTGAATTCTGAGGCAATGGAATCAATTTTATATCCGCAGGGTCATCAATGAAGAATCCATTATGCTCGACAATTACATATCCTTTCTTATCGGCTCTGCCTTCGAGTCCCGAAAGCGTATTCTTCGAGCTTAGAGTCCCACAGAAAATATCCTTTTTGTTCATAGAAAGTATGTGAATATGTCCCAGGAATAAATAGCCCTTAGTGAAATGATACTTGAATCTTGTTAGCAGTGCCATAGTTGAAGGAATGAATCCTGGACTTATTCTGGAGAGGATGTTTCCGATAGTAGAGCCCATCTTTTCGGCGCTTTTGTATCGCTCTATGTTGCCATGGAAGAAAAACATGTTCCCAATGCGGAACGAGAATAAGCTTATTCCATTCATGAAATCCATAGCGTGAAGGTAGTGTTCGAGAGCTTTGTCTGAACAATCATTGTCTCCTAGAAGCAGAATTGTGTCGGCTATTGAAAAATGCTGTGAAAAAACGTGAAGAAATTCACGGTAAAGATCCAGAGCCTTCTTCTTTCCTATCTTTGGATCCACATTGTCCCCTAAGAGGACAATGTTGTCTGGTTTCTCTTTTTCTATTATATCAAAGATTCCTAAACTAGACTTGTCAGGATAATGCGCATCCGATATTATGAGAAGCTTCATTTTTGCACCGTTGACCCAGAGATATATATTCCACATCATGTTATAAATTGCTTCATGTTGGTAGTGATGTGATTGGATGGAATACAGGGAATTGGGGAAGAGTGGTGAAAAGGTTTCTTCAATAGGTATGGGTACGTGGAAGTTGGGAGTGGACTCCGATAGCGAGATTCATGCTCTAAGGAAAGGCTTGGATCTTGGGATGAATTTAATAGACACTGCAGAGATGTACGGCACTGAGGAAT
>CAYWXC010000032.1:0-6463 GCA_964462345.1 Microcaldota archaeon
ATAGTTCTTTGCCATCAAGAAGAGGAGATTGGGAACTTAGTGAGAAGCTCGTGCCAGGAGAAGGTCCATTGAATGCCAAAGTAGTCATACTTGGACAGGCTCCTGGAGCCGAAGAAGATAAAAAAAGGAGGCCATTTGTGGGGAGAAGTGGGGAGCTTCTTAACAAGATGCTGAAAAACGCGGGGATTAAAAGAGAGAAAGCATATGTCCTTAGTGTTGTTCAGTTCTTCCCGCCAAAGAATAGGCTTCCAACTAAAGAGGAGGTTGCAGCATGCATGCCTTTCCTTATGATGCAATTAAGCACAATCAATCCGGAAGGAATAATACTTCTTGGAAATCTTGCATGCGATACAATGCTCGGAGAGGGAAGTGTTGAAAAAAACCATGGCAAGATAGTAGAAAGAGATGGAAGGAAATTTTTGATCACATTCCATCCTGCTGCCGCGCTGAGGTCAAAGTCAAGGATACCAAAAATTGAAGATGATCTTAAAAAATTCAAGGAAGCGCTTCCGGACATCTTCGAAAGCAAGGAATATAAATGAAGCTCTTCATATATTAATGCAAATGGGCTTGTAGCTTAGCCTGGTTGGAGCACCCGACTGATATAAACTTTTTTGAAAAGTTTTATCAAATGGCAGAAATCGGGAGGACGGGAGTTCAAATCTCCTCGGGCCCACATTCATTTTTTAATTTAGAATACGAAAAGATTCAAAGGGATTATAAAAGTTATTAAATAATTAATGTGCGATTTCATGAATAAGAGTATTATAATAATTATCCTTGCGATAGCGGCTCTGGGAATGGGCATCATATTTTTGCATAATTCAAGCAATACGGGCAATACACCGCAGCAGAATGGTTTACAGACATCTCCGGCCCAACCCTCACAGCAAAGCAATTCTTCAAAGGTACTCTTCGCGAGCACGCCGTATGCACAATATTCTTATCAGATTTACCCTGGCACAATGACGCAGCAAGCGAATGCTGCAATGTCCGGATTCAACATGACTTCGACGCTGCTTCAGAACAGCTCTGCGAAGATCACTATCGAGCTTATAAGCGCCAATCAGTCGCAGAGTCTGATCCTTGCCCCTGGAGATAAACTTTATCTTATAGAAGCAGCAATGGGTGACGATGCATTCCATTTTGATTCCTCTCTTGGAGATGATGGTTTCGTAATTGTGAATTCTAATGGGTATGTTGTTCAATAGCTGATTTTATGAAGCTGTTCGGACAGCATGTTGGAGGAATGTATCTTTGGACTATATTCTTACTTACAGCATTAGTTGTGATAGCAAGCTATACCTCAAGAGTTCTGCCAATAGGCGTTGCCGCCGCTGTCCTTTTTGGAAGCGTAATAGAGACTATTGCTAAAAAGTACTTTCTTAACCAAAAACCATCGATCCCTTTCTCAGGAATTATAACGGGTCTGATAATAGGTTCGATTGTTCCTCCAGAAGCTTCGATTCTGCTCATATTTCTGGCCTCGTTGATAGGAGTTATCTCAAAGCTATTCTTAAAATTCAAAGGCTCAAACATCTTCAATCCAGCAGCGCTCGGCCTTATCACATCCTTATTTTTATTTAGAGTCGGAGATGAATGGTGGGTTGCTTCGAATTACAATGTTTTTGGAGTTGCGATAACACTAACCCCAATATTAATAATCCTGGCATACAAGGCCAAAAGGCTGCCTCTTGCCTTATCCTTTGCAATTGTAAGCATCGCATTGAGTTTTGTTATTTCTGGAGCTGCTGCTTCGGCTGGAGCGTTAATCGCCTCAATATTTTCGGTCAACTATTATTTTGCATTTGTTATGTTGATTGAGCCAAAAACTTCTCCGAATAATAAATCGATACAAGTACTTTATGGCATACTCCTCTCGTTGCTGTACGCTGCTTTGGCATTGTCTGAAATTATGTATCCGATCCTTATCTCTTTATTGCTAGGAAATCTTGGATATTTGGTTTATAGGAAGTATAGAAGGCGCTAGCAAAAGGACCCATGATAAGATACCAATATTAATAAATTTAGCAGCCAATACTATCGGGGAGAGAGTGTGGCAAGGATTGACTCGAACAACAGATGGATGTACATACAATTCCCATACAATATAGCGATGGGCCCTCTTGGAACTCTTGTTGCTCTTTACATATTGCAGCTTGGAGGCAATGCCGTGCATGTTGCCTACGCCATAGCGCTATCAATACTTGTCTCCATACCTTCTTTGATCTTCTGGGGAAAGATATCCGATTATGTGGAGAGAAGAAAGCCCCTCATTTTCATATCTTATCTCGGAGTCGGGCTAGCGCTTCTCGGAATATACATGGTCAGAAGCATCGATGATGTAATACTGATATATGCAGTGCAATCATTCATAACAGCGGCAAGCGCGGCGCCGATAAGCCTTTTAGTGATGGAAACGGCAGAGGAGAAGAGATGGGGCCATAATTTTTCCTTGCTGCAGATGCTTTCTGGCCTTGGGACTATAGTGGGCCTTGTGGCAGCATTCATCATCACTGCGTTCGTAGCTGGAATCAATGGCCTGCTTGACCTCACGATGATATTGGCTCTCGCTTCTTTCGGAGCTGCCTTCTTGACTCTCAAGATGCTTAAAGAACCTGAATCTTTGGTAAAGAGGGCATCTCTTGTCCAGAATGTAGATGCTTTTATCGTGAGATTGATAATGCACCCGCTGATATTCCTAAGAGTCCCCAGAAAGAGCTCTTTCAAGAAGGTTTTCTCTGCCATTTACAGCGCTGATGGGAGATCTAGATATTTATTCATACTTTACATGATAGCCGTTCTCTTCTATTTCGGAACCAATGTATTCAATACAGAGTACCCAGTAGGCCTAAAGGAGATAGGCTTAAGCGAGTCGATAGTCTTTGCAGTAATCTTACTTGGAACGATAATCCAAGTGCTGGCATTCTTTTACTATGACAAGATTGTAGACCAGAAGGAGACAAAGAGCGTCATCTCATTCTCCCTTGCAGGAAGAAGCCTTGGTTATATATTGATAGGAGTAACGTTTCTTCTGGCTGGCAGCTCCATGATATTCGGGACAAACTTGATCCTTTATCCCATCGCTGCGGGGCTCTCATACGCTGTTTATTATACAGCATCGAGCATATTGCTCTTTGAAGCTATAGGCGGAAGCAAGAAGGGTTCGACGCTTGGGGTTTACAGCAGCCTCGTCTCTGTCGGCAGCTTCATGGGCGCACTTACCTCAGGATACCTCTCTATAAGCTTCGGATACGGCCCAACATTCATGCTTGCAGGAGTCCTTCTGATCTTCTGTATCTTCCTTTTCAAGATATTGCTTGGAGGAAAGAGGGAAGGCGATCCACACTAAATATTAAATACCTTTGAATGTTTAGGATAGTGAGATGATGAGGAGGTTCTCGGTTGAAGAAGGCGAAAAGCTTGTGCGTGAAGCCAGGAATTCGATAGAGTTATTCATATCTTCGCCAATATTCAATATCAGATTAATAGAGAGAAGGCTCTCCGAATTTGATGATGAGATAGGAATTTTTGTAAGCATAGAGCATTATCCTACAGGAAGCCCGAGGGGAAGGATGGGATTCTTGAGGCCAATAGGGAAGATCAAGAGGATGCTTCCCGAAGCTGCAATAGCGGCATCTACTGAAGATCCTAAACATGTACCGATATCCCACCTAGAATTTGATGAGATGGTTGTTGAAGTCAGCCTGCTGACAAGACCAATGAAGATAGCAGGAAAGGCTGAGGATATTAAAAAGGCCATTAAGATAGGCAGGGATGGGCTCATGCTCAAATATGGTTACAATAGCAATGTCATCCTGCCAATGGAAGCTATTGATAAGGGATTTGGAATAGAAGAATTGCTCAATGAGCTGTGCGTTGGGGCTGGACTTGAGAAGCACCTTTGGAAATCGCATGATGTAGCTATCTACAAATTCCATTCACAGACATTCAAGGAAGCTGCCCCTCATGGGCTTGTTAGAGAGCTCAGTCATTGATCTGCCAAGGTGTAGCTGTGAGACTCATACTTCTTATAGATATGGATTATTTTTTTGTAGCGTGCGAAGAGCTTAGAAACAAGGAAGCGCGCTTAAGGCCAACGATAGTTGGAACGGGGTCTGCAGAAGGGCGTGGAGTTGTAATGACTTGTAATTACGAAGCAAGAAAGTACGGAATACATAGCGGCATGCCATTATCACAGGCAAAAAACCTAAAGAAGGACGCACTTTTTTTGCCAGAAGATTTCGAGTATTATGAGGCTGAGTCAAAGAAAGTAATGGCATTGATACGAGAGGTATCGGAAAAGATGGAAGAAGTGAGCATAGATGAGGCTTTTGTAGACGTATCAAAAAAAGCATCTAGCTACGATGAAGCGTTTGATATTGCCAAGGCACTGAAGAAAAAGATAAAGGAAAGGCTAGGCCTTCCGTGCTCCGTTGGGATAAGCACAAACAAGCTTATGGCAAAGATGGCATGTGAGAAGGCTAAGCCCGATGGGATAAAGGTAGTAAAGACAGAAGAGACCAAGGATTTCCTAAAAAATATGCCTGTTGGAAAGTTATATGGAGTTGGAAGAAAGACAAAAGAACGCCTTGAGAAGATAGGTTATGATACTGTAGAAAAATTGGCGAATGCAAATCCAATGCTCCTTCGCGATGAGCTTGGATCCTTTGGGATAGAACTTATCAATTCAGCAAATGGGATCGATGAGAGTGAAGTTATAGAGAACAGCGAGATTAAATCCATAGGCAGAGAAAGAACTTTCGAGAGAGACACTTCGGACAAGAATGAGATCAATGTCGCAATAAGAAAGCTTTCTGAGGAAGTTTATTCCGAACTTTCAAGAATGGGTTTTTCATTCAAGACAGTTACGATAAAGATAAGGTATCCAGACTTTTCAGAGAGGCTTAAGGGGAAGAGTGTAAGGCAGACAAAGAATTTTGAGGAGATTGTCTCCATTGCTGAAAAATTATTTGAGGAAAATGCAGAAAAAGGCAGGAAAGTAAGGAAGATAGGGGTTAGGGTTTCAGGACTCCTCAAGCAGAAAGGCCAGAAGAGCATAGCAGAATTTTCTTAGATTCAGTCTTTGTTTTTGTAATCCAGATTTAGAAGATATTCTCTTGCAAGAAGCGCTGCTTTAACACCGCTCCCGCTCGCCGTGGCGGCCTGCCTAAAGACCTTATCAGCAACATCTCCCGCAACAAAGATGCCTTCAATATTTGTTTTGACTTCTTCGTCTGCCTCAATATAGCCTTGTTCATCAAGAGCTACTTGACCCTCGAACATTGAGGTATTTGGAGAATATCCTATCGCAACAAACAAGCCATCCGCCTTCATCTCATTGGTCTCTCCAGTCTTGAGATTCTTCAGTTTGACCCCAGTGACCTTTTCTTCGCCAAGGACCTCATCGACAACCGTGTCCCATATGAATTTTATCTTTGGATTTGATCTGACACGCTCCTGCATTATCTTGCTCGCCCGAAGCCCCTCTCTCCTATGCACTATTGTTACGGAATTTACAAACTTTGTCAAGAATAGCGAGTCTTCCATTGCAGTATCTCCACCGCCGACCACAATAACATCCTTATTCCTAAAGAATGGACCATCGCATGTAGCACAACTAGAGACACCCTTCCCTATAAGCCTCTTTTCGGATTCGAGTCCAAGCCACTTTGCATTTGCTCCAGTAGCTATTATGATAGAATCGGCTTCATACTCTGCGTCCTCTGTTGATACCCCAAAAGGGTGCTTGCTAAAATCAACTTTCGTGACATTTTGGTCAACGAATCTAGTGCCAAATTTTTCTGCCTGCTTACGCATTAAGTCTATTATCACAGGGCCGTCTACTCCGTCAGGAAATCCTGGGAAGTTTTCCACTACAGAGGTGAGAAGCAGCTGGCCCCCGGCATTCATTCCAGCTATAACTAACGGATTAAACCCTTCTCTTGATGCATATATTGCTGCAGAAAGGCCGGCCGGCCCTCCCCCTATTATCAAAAGTTTTTCAACCATGAAGACAACCCAGTATATCTTTTTACTTGTGGAAATTATTTATTACTTTTGGGTAGTGCCTTTTGCTAGAATTATTTTAAGCTTTAAAATCAAGGGGTTAGATGGCGACACAGATGAAGTTAAGGGTTGGGAACTACAGCATAGCCTTGGATTCTGGAGAAAAAGATTCGAATCTTAGATTTGTTTCCCATGCGCATTTCGACCACATATCAGGTGTTAGGAAGGGAAAGGAAGCCCTGATGAGCCAGCCTACAAAAAAACTGATAGAGGAAAGGAAAAAGATGGATATAAAGACGTGCTGCATTCCTGATGGAATGGAGCTGCTTAGCGCAGGACATATCCTAGGATCAAAGCAGCTCTTCATCCAAGGTGATGGATATTCTGCAGTATACAGTGGTGATTTTCAGATGCGCGAATCGACTGTTGCGGAGAAGATCAAGACGAAAAAGGC
>CAYWXC010000033.1:0-6264 GCA_964462345.1 Microcaldota archaeon
GCGAAGTTCCTATTGTCTTTTGATTCTAGGATTGTCTTGATTTTCACTTTTTTGTAGCCTTCTTTTGTAAGAAGGTTTGCAAAAGAAGCATACCTGAGCTTTCCTTTCTCCGTGCCTCCTCTTGATCTTATCATCTTTATAACATTTTTCTCTCCAAGCCTCGTGGAAGTAAAGTACCCTCCGATCTCATGCCTTTTCTTATCTCTGTTCTTTATGACTTTCTTTCCATTTCCTGCTCCTTTTCTTCCGGATCTGCCATGTAGTTGTACTCCGAATTGGCTCATGCATCTTACCTTGTATAAATATAGAGTGTCCCTTTGCCAGAAACACCATTATATATTAGAGAGGAAGTATTATTAATAATTATCCCATGCCCTATAAGTGCCTAATATGGAGAACTTAGCCAAGGATCTTTCCAAAATCGCCTACCTCAGGCTTTATGGGTATCTATATTCATCAGAAACAGGGATAAAAACCCTCTTAGACTATGCATCAAAGGCCACTTCTGGAGAGAATTTCGTTCTTCTAACTGTTGATTCTTCTTCCGTAATTGAAGGGATAGCCGCAGCCTATCTGAATGCTTATCTGCATTACCTGGAAGGGAGCATGAGGTCCAGGTCCATCGCGTTGGAGATACTTCTCTTCCTGAGCAAGGATATGAACATCAGCAAGGCAATAACTAAGATTGGTGCAAAAGATAGCAAAGCCTTCTTTGTATTTTGTAACAATAAAGAAATAGCAGAATCTTTCTTGAATGAATATTGCACAAAAAAGAAAAACCTAAGAATCAATCTCGACTTGGAAAAATCTGGAAGAATAGCCCTGGCAGGAATATCTGACTGATCAGATCAATGCAAGAATGTATCCAAATACAAGACTTGCTATTGCTGCTCCTATCCATATCTCCAATATCGTAATAGCTGGCTTTCTTAGCAATAGTCTTGTTTTATATCCAAGTCCGGCCCCGTAGATGCTCGCAGTGTATGTCTGTGTATTGGACAAAGGTATGCTTGCGAGCGTAGCAATCTCTACCATGACTGTAGAGACGGTCTGTGTTATCAGAGCATTAAGGTACCTCAATGGTATTATCTCCATGTTGACTTTCTTAAGCTCTCCAGAGCTGAGTCCCACACTGCCAACTATTATTGCCACGATAAACAACACATAATAGTATAGCCCTCCAGGGGTTGAGGCGAAGACAAGGCCCATCGTATTCGCTCCAAGTGTGAATGCGGTTACGAACGACATTGCTATTAAAAGAATTTTGATTGTTCTCACAGTTCTCCAGATCTTCCTGCTGGCCAGCAAGCGCGATAAGCCCTGTAGTAGCCAGCCTGTTATTAATACTGAAAGAATTGTTGCGATTATCCAGAATGCAATGACAATGCCTATGGAGAAACCGTTCACGCTCTCTCCACGAGCTATGTTTGCTCCTAGAAGCGCAAGAAAGAAGGTCATAGAGAGTGATTGTGGCACTCGCATTTTATGTGAAATAATAAATATAATTACGGATATGAGAAGAGCAAAGTCCGTAAATGATGACATAGTGTTAGGCATCGAGGCAAAGAGGCCCTTCCTAAGAAACCCACCTTCTAGTATAAATCCTAGTATATATCCGATAATCGCAATAACAATTCCGTGCCTCTTGTCAAGAATCCTGCTTCCTATGATGGATCCGGCACAAGCTTGAAGATTGTTTCCCGAGACTAGGGCGATCAGAATAAAGGCGAGGGAAGCAAGAAGAAAATCCATCCTATCCCTAGCTTATTATCGATGACATTATGCTCATCAGCATGTTTGACGAGTCCCTACAACTGTCAAGTATATCGTCAGCAATGTGTCCCACTTCCATGATGTGGTAAAAATCCTTGAAGTGCATCTCTGATTTGTACGCGAGGCTGAACATGGAATCCTTTATTACATCTCCGCTCTCTTCTATCGACTCTATATCGAGCATAAGCTTATTGATCTTCCAGACAAGATCCGTCTTATGCATCTTCATCAGCAAGCTTAGCGACTTTTCGTTCAGTCTCGCGCTCTCGACAAGCCTCTTCTTTATTACCGCAGCCATGCTTCTCTTCTTGTACTGATACCTTTTCAGCTCCCGCGAAAGATTGAATATGTTGTCTATGATATCATCTTCCCTGTTTATGAAGAGCAGCATATCATCTATAAGGTTTGGGGCGATGGCTCCACCTACAATTGAGTTTGTGATCATGAAGACCTCTTTGTCTGCGTCTCTCTCTATCACCTTTATTCTTGTGACGTTGTCCTCCCCGGCAATCATCTTCTCAAGAAGTGTGTTAGCGCTTATCGCATATTCTATTATCCTCTTGCTCATCCCAATTACTTTCCGTTCTCCGCTGTCAAATATACCCTCGAAAAGATTCATCACTCAACACCTATGCCAAACTCCGAATTTAATATCTCATATATTCTCTCAGCTTTCCTTTTGCCTATCTTCTCGACCTTCCTCAATTCGTCAACATCTGCAGTGGCAACATTGCGTATTGTCTTGAAATGCTTTATCATGTCTCTCGCAAGCTTTGGCCCTATCATGGGCATAGAGCTTAGTAGGAGTATTTGCCACTGCTCATTTGTGAAGGCCTTCTTGTAGCCTTGTAATCTGGGCTCCCTTTTCTCAACCTTCTGTTCCATCTCTGCAATTCTTGATAGTATAAACGCGGTATCATATGCGTCTTCTGTCTTAATCACTTGTACTCCATAATCGAGATAGATCCTGAACATTGCCCCAAGAACCGCGTTCCTGTTTACTCTCTCTCCTCCTTCTCCTTCAACAACCATGAAAGGCCTTCGGAAGCTTGAGGAGAGCCTTTCCATCTGCTCAAATAATCTCCCATCTACAATCGAGCTCTCAAAGTCATTCGATGTCTTTCTCTCAACGCAGACTCTGTCCGATATGATATAATCGCCTACGGGAAGCTGTGAGAACTTGAGTAGAACATTCATCTTTGACAGCGAGTCAAGAACATCAAGATTCCTTTCTCTGTTATCAACTATTATAACAACCTGCTCCATAAGTAACTTTCCACGCTATAATCTAAATTGTTTGCCCTGATGTTAACTGAGATATCGCCCAATCGCTCTGCATAACATGCGCATGCAAAGAAACGCCCTCACCAACTTTCAGCAAAAGACATAAAATCAATACCTAATATACTTTCTTGAGTACATGTCCAAAATAAAATGCCTTGCGTGCAACGAAGATATAAGCGGTCCGGGTTTCTACTGCGAAGGCTGTTCCAACTATCTATGTTGGAACTGTGCGATAGCAGATGGTGATATTCATAAGTGTCCTAATTGCGGCAGCGAGGTCAGTCAAGTCTCGCTATGAATATGCATGAATTATAAAGCCTCACTGACATATTATCAGTTGAAGATTTCATGGCAATACGCAGAAGCAAAAAGAAAAGGCCGCAGAAGAGCAAATACCTTCTCAAAGAAGGCATAAAGATAGAAGAGGGAGTGTTTGATGAAAGGACGATGCTACGCCTAGCAAAAATATTTACAAGAAAGATAATATCAAAACTTGATTACAGTATAGCTACGGGAAAAGAGGCAGATGTCTATCTTGCGGATCCTGGCGCTAATATAAAAGCCGAGAATGTCATCATCAAGATATTCCGAATAGAGACATCAAGCTTCGGAAATCGAACAAAATACATAATTGGGGATCCTCGATTCAAAAAGCTAAAGCCAGGGATATACCATATGGTCAATGAGTGGTGTAAGAAGGAGTATGGGAATCTTAGAATAGCTGAGGGTGCAGGAGTAAGGGCACCAAAACCATACACCTTCAATGGAAATGTCCTTGCCATGGAATTCATAGGCGAGGAAAGGAAGGCCTCTCCAAAGCTGAAAGACATTCCATTAGAGAATCCTTCAGAGACGTTGCGCCTAATTCTTGATGATCTCAAAAAGTTATATGATGCTGGTCTTGTTCATGGGGATATAAGCGAGTACAACATTCTCCTAAAAAACGGTCTCCCATACATCATAGATTTTGGCCAGGCAGTGGTGCTTAAGCATCCCAATGCGATGTTATTTCTAGAAAGAGATCTATCAAATCTGCTTTCTTTTTTCAGTAGAAAATACAATATTGAGATGGATCCTGAAGAAGTACTTAGAAAGATAACTGGAGGGTAACTCTCATCTATCTCCATAAAACTCCGGTTTGATAAAAGGGGATAATGCGCACGCAGTTGCCATCCTGAAGAAATTCTCCCTGTCAACAAGGTTCTTTGTCAATATCCCTATTGCCCCCGAGCCATGCTTGGTGTCTTTCATCCCGGAGAAATCATCCATCACAATGCCTAACTCTTCTCCTTCTCTAACTCTTTTTGCTATCGGGTCAGGGATACGAACCGAAGTTCCTCCTCCAGTACCTCTAACTCCTTTCTTATTGATTATTGTGACATAGCTGCAGAGCATCATCCCAAGGTCAGTCTCTTCAACTCCTCCTTCGACTCCCACTCCAAACTCTGCACCTTTTAATGATAGCGCGTTTAAGGCTCTGTTCTCGGAACCCTTAATCGTCTCATTAGCGCTCATAGGCATCTTTGAAACTCCAGAATCGACTTCAAGCGACTCAAACTCGGGCTCGTCGAAAAGAGATTCGAACGCCCATCTGACTGCATTCACCTTTATCTGGTTTTTAGAGCCTATTACTACTAACACAGAACCAACTTACATTGGTATTTCAAAGCCTCTCTGCTTAAGGGTATCTCTGTCCATTATGCTGTATCTCCAGATTATGTCTCCCCTTTCATTTCCTTGAACTGTCCATGGCTTTACAAGAACAAGATCATTCTCTTTTATCCAGAATCTCCTCTTGAGCCTTCCTGGTATTGAACACACTCTTTCATACTTGTCTGAGCATTGCACTATGAACTTTGATGCTCCCGAAGCCTTGGTTACAATGCCTATTATCTCACTCTCTCTAGGCATAACTATTCTGTGAAACGCCTCTGCAGGCTTCTTCTTAAACTTACCTCCACGATATTGCATCAAACCACTAATAATTCTTCAATGTGTATCTTGCACCGCACGCTTCGCATACTGTAGTTATGTAACCTCTCTCTATGCTCTCGACTCTCGTATCTGGCTTATGGCACTCCTTACATATCACATAAGTCTCAAAGTACTTTGTTATCTTGGAATTCAATATGTTCTGTGCTACTTTGGCGTTTATCACAAGCATCTGGTCATCAGCGCTTATCGGCGCTGCAAGTTCCTTTGTCAAGTACTTGATTATCTCTGCTCTGTTTCTCCTAGCAACATCTGCAACCTGCGCAATGTTCCTTATAATCGTTTTGTTTCCTTGTATTATGGAATCTATAACAGGGATCTTAAAATCAACATTCTCTTTTGAGAGGGTAGGTAGTTTGGTGAACGCTCTGTCTAACAGCTCATCGTAATTCAAATTAACACCATTATTCTTAACATCATAAAAGTTATTAATACTTAAGCAAGAAGAGTTTTTGCAGACATCTTACTACTTTATAAGCTTTCAGAAAATAGTTATAGTGCAGCAGAAAGGCGGGAAGTTAGGGGTTTCCCGTACCGCAGATCCCCTTCGGCGGGCCGCATGCTAACCGAGTGTTATGCCTTGTATATAAGACCCATATCAAAGCGCTGAAGCTCTGCCTTCGGTGGTGGTTTTATACATGAAACGGGCCAGGCCGGAAGGAGCAACCCTAAGTATATAGCTTAAGTGCACCTGCACAGCGCGTACAAAGAACTATGCTCTGGAGATACAGGGCCGAGCAGAGATGTGGTCAATCTTGTATGCATGCATGGTGCAGAGTTGGCTTCTGCTGCGCGGCAAAATGATGCCGGGGTCGCCTAGTGGTAGGGCGGCAGCCTGCTAAGCTGTTTGGCTCAAAAAGCCTTCGCGAGTTCGATTCTCGCTCCCGGCGCTTTCTACTTTTCCTCTGAAATCCAGAAGCTGTACAGCATATCTCTCAATTCATTATTGATTTTGTACTTCCGGATCTCTTCTCTGCCAGCCCAAACATAATTAACATGTTCATCAGATAATCTCACATCCGTTCCTATCGAAGCTACCTGAAAATTGAATTGCCTTGTAAGTATTCCCTTGCTTGAAACATAATCGAAGCTTCCGATGAATGCAAGGATTTTCTCAATTTTTAATCCGGCCTCTTCTTCAAGCTCTCTTCCAACAGCTTCATCTATTTTCTCTCCTTCTTCTACTTTTCCTCCAGGAACTTCGTATTGTCCTGC
>CAYWXC010000034.1:0-6202 GCA_964462345.1 Microcaldota archaeon
TGCCATATTCCTTTTGTTGAAGGCCTCGTACCTTCTTCCCTTATGAGTATGTCCCTTACTATTGTCTCTATCGCGTGAATATCCGTAAATCCAAGCGCGTTTAATTTAGCTACGAATCTGCTTGCCTGTTCAGTGTGAGGAAGATAACCAACAACTACTCCTCCATCTTTAAGAGCTTTTTTTGCGTGCCTTAGGGCCCTCTCGGATGAAGGCAGATCCAGAGTTACGAGATCGAGATCCCTCTCAGATATGCCCTTCGTTATGTCCTTGTTCTTGAATGTGATATTTTCTATTCCAAGAATCTGCCTGTTCTTCTCTGCAATCTTCAAAAAGTCTTCACGCACCTCATAGCTATAGACGTGCTTGCAGATCCTTGCAAGACTTAGGGAAAGCCATCCGCTTCCCGTGCCTGCATCCACGCAAACACTATCCTTGCCAAGACATGAATAAGCAATTATCATACCTATATCCTTTGGCAGTATGACCTGAGGGCCGCGCTTCATCTTCTTGTAAATTGCAGGATAAACAAAAAGTGAAATTCAAAACACCATGATTCAGGAACTTATAGTTCCCTGTTCTTTGGTGTAGAGCCTTATCTCAGTATGCTTCTTTGGCATTGGATTAGCTCTTACACCATACACAGCGCTTATTCCTTTTTGTATCGAAAGCTCGACCAGGCGCTGGGTTATTACTCCATCAAGCACTATTGCGTAGATATCATTCGAATCCTGAACAGCGGTCAATAGCTCTCGGATAGGAATCTCCTTAACAACATTCCCAGTACTATCATAAAGCCTGCTTCTCAGAGTTCCTGAAAGCTCATCTAATCCGCCAAGCAGTTGTGTTAACACCATGCTTTCAAGAGCAGGCTTCGGCTGTGGAGGATTCTGCTTCTTGTATCTCTGTGGTTCGATGCTCTGTATCGATTCTTCAGAATCTTCATTGTTTCCACCTATGACATTAAGTTCGGATAATGGTTCGGTTGCCTTTTCTTGGACATCTTGCACGCTCTGGTGAGAAGGCTGATTGGTTTGGATGTTTTGGTGGTTGCGATCATTGTTTTGGTTCTGCTGGAAGTTCTGATGTCTCTCGAACTGCTGTTTCTTCCTTCCACCAGTATATTGGTCGAGAGGCGTCTTTGTTCGAATCGCTTTTATTATCTCCTTTCGTGTAAGATCCTCGACTTCCTTTCCATCTGGAGCCTTTGCAACAAAGTCTATCTCTGTATTGTTCATCAGAGTTCTCAATATGAGATCTCCTCCCCTGTCACCATCAAGAAATACTGTAACCTCCTTCTGCTCTGCAAGGGTAATTATCGTCTTTGGTATGTTGTTTGTTGCACCGCCTACGGCTATGACATTTGTTATATCATTTCTCAAAAGATTAAGGACGTCAGCCCTTCCCTCAACTATTACCAATTCGTCGCTCTTGCCAACATCCGGACCCGCAGGTAGATGTTCAGGACCATAGGCAATTATCTCGCTTGCCCTAACCTCTGATTGAACCTTCTCCGCTATCTCCTTGCTGTCTGGTATCTCTGTATTTAAGAGCTGCTTTACAAGATCCTTTGCTCTTGAAAGTATCTTCCTCCTCTTCTCTGATCGTGTGTCTTCGACCTTTTCCACAGAGAATTGTGCTTCATAAGGGCCGACTCTATCCACAGATTCAACTGCTGCGGCAAGAATACATGTCTCTATTCTATCCAAAGAAGCTGGAAGGAAGAGCTTTCCCGCCGTCTTGCTTCCAGATGGAAGCAACTCTATCTCTATCCTGCCTATTTTCCCATTCTTTTGAAGCTCCCTGAGATCGAGATCGTCTCCAAGAAGGCCTTCGGTCTGTCCGAAGACAGCTCCGATTATGTCGGGCTTGTCTACAGAGCCATCAATCATGAACTTTGCTTCTACCATATATTTTACTATATCTAAGTAAGTCTTTGCCATATTAATCAACTATTTAATATCTCTTCTATCGGCTTGAGGAGCTGCTCCACAGAAGTTGAATTGAGCGCCTTCAGTAACCTCTTCCCAAGGTGCTCATCAAATTGTAGATTTCTCTCAAGCAACTTTCCTTTAAGCTGTTCTGTCCTAAAGTCGCCGCTCTTGTCAGCATCCATTATTATAAAAATAGTACGGTCCTTTGGAAGCTTATCCAGGATGTTATTAACATTGCCCATAAAGCTACCGTAAGTCATCGCATTTATATTGAGCTTGTGCAGCACTTCAATGTCATGCTTGCCTTCAACCACAACCACTCCGCTGCGGAGCTCTTCCAAAAGCTTTCTAAGGCGCTTCCTTCTATCTGACTCTTTTTCTGACTGTAGCACAACATCACTAAGAAATAGTTGCCACTAACGGATGTTTAATGTGCCAGCGATCTTTTCATTAATAGTATAAAATATCATTAACACACCAGTTATGCAACTTTTTGATAATTACTTTACTAACAAAAAGATTAATAAATATATTCTAGTATCACGGCTAAACCCGCTCTTCCACAAAACGCGGAGCTTATTACCAGCAATGTACGCAGATGCGTTGCAACGTTTTTAATACATGCTTGCATATAGTAAGCATGCGCAGGTACATGAAAGGAGCCAGAAGTGAGCGGGAGCTGCTTAATACATTTTATAAAATGGGCTACTCAGTAATAAGAGCGGCTGGGAGCGGAGTCAATGCTTTAGGACCTGATATACTTGCCTTAAAGAAAGGAGTCTGCCTCTCCTTCGAGTGCAAGGCTTGGGAGAAGAGCAGCCTGAGCCTTGATGATGATCAATTCCTAAAACTTCTAGAATGGGAAGAAAATTCGGCTTCTGATACATACGTAGCATGGAGAATAAATGGAGAGGGCTGGTTTTTCATTAAGCTAAGCGAGATGGAAAAAGGGAAGGGGCATTTCAATATAACAAAGAAGAAAGCCATTGGAATAAACAGAAGGCTGGAGCATATACTTGATAGAGGAACCGGAGTATCGTTAGCTGATTGAGAAATCTATCACAACCTCAACTTCCCTTGCCGAATACGGGCGCACTATCCTTTCTCCAGTGAACTTTACCTTTCTACCTTTTGTTGAAAAAAATTCGAGGATCTCAGTTTTGATACTTTCGAAAGGTGCTTCACTATTTGAAAAGGAATAGAGATGCGCATTGCACCCCTTTCCTGCAACCGTGTTTAAAGCGCAGAGGAATTCCTTTGAGCTCATTGGCAGCGGCATTATGACGCGGTCAGCAAAGCCCTTATATCTTTCAGCTTTCTTCTTAACATCCCCGCATTCTAACGAGACATTGTCAACCTTGTTGAGAAGGATGTTTTCTTTCATGTATGCGCATGCGCTCTTGTTCAGCTCTATTGCAACTATATTGGAACTCCTATGTGACTTCGCAAGCTCGATGGCAAATGGGCCAACTCCTGCAAACATCACTATCACATTCTCATTATTATTGGAAATGTCTGATATTCGCTTTCTCTCAAACGCAAGCCTGGAAGAGAAAAATGCCTTCCTGACATCGAAACGGAAGACGCAGCCATTCTCCTTGTAAGTTGCTACGTAATTCCTCTTGCCCATGACGTATATGTGCTTCCTTGTCCTGTACTTGCCGCTTATCGGCCCTCCCTTCCTGAGGACGGTGCTTATCCCTTTATTCTCTGCCATTATTCTTGACGCGAGCTTCTTCGCGGCGTTTCCAGTAGCATCTATTACAGCTATGTTGCCAAGTATGTCGTAGCTCTTTGAGAGCCTTTCCCCCTGCTTTGGAGTTAATTCCTTTCTCTCTCTTCTTCCTTTTTCGAATTCCATGCTTAACAATGATGCGCCGAACAACCCTAGCTTTTGCTTGAATTCCTTGCTGTTCAGCTTTGTCTTTGGAGCATTGGCAGCAATAGGAAAGTATATAAATAAGTTTCTTCTTATTAGGGTATGGTTTTTATCCAGTAGCGAACGCTTTTTTAAGTATTCTTTGAGCTTTTCTGCGTTTTGGAGCTTTGCTCTGACTGCTAGCATGAAAATCACAATAAGTATATATAATTAAAACTGTCATGACTAAATGCATTTTGAGTGGTCTGATGTATTTCATAGTAAGAGTCACCTCAAGCCAAGAGAAGATTACTGCAGATATTCTTGAGAATAAGATAATCAAGCAAAGTCTTCCCATATACGCGATAATATTGCCTCATGGCATGAGGGGCTACTTGATAATAGAAGCTGAAAACGAGCTTGCGTGCAGGGAGCTTATAATGAATGAACCCCATGTCAAAGGCATGCTCGTCTCACCATTGGAAGAGGGTGAGCTTGACAAGATGCTGATAGCAAAGCAGACTGTTCAGAAAGTTGACGTTAATGACATAGTAGAGCTTCTCTCTGTGCCTTTCAAGGGCTACAAGGCAAGAGTAATAAAGGTTGACTCTGCTAAGGATGAAATTACTGTTGAGTTGATGGACGTAGCAGTTCCAATACCTGTCACAATAAAGGCTAATACTGCAAGAATTATAGAAAAAGCAGAAACGGTGTGAAGATGAGCGAAGTAATAATCAATGGATTGATTGAAGGAGGAAAAGCATCCAACGGACCGCCATTCGGACCAGCTCTTGGACCCCTTGGAGTAAACATTAATAACGTAGTCAGCGAGATTAACTCTAAGACAGCGGCCTTTGCAGGAATACGTGTACCAGTAAAGGTGGTCGTAGAGACCTCGAATAAAAGCTTCGTTGTAGAAGTGGGGTCCCCACAGACAAGCGCACTCATAATGAGAGAGCTTGGCATACAAAAGGGAGCCAAGACAAAGGAGGAAATTCCTGGAGACATAACAATGGAGCAGGTTACCAAGATTGCAAAATCGAAGGAGGCGTCATTGTATGGAGAGTCTCTCAAGGACAGAGTAACGCAAGTCCTTGGCACATGCGTAAGCATGAATATAACATGCGAAGGAGGAAGCGCTAAGGAAGCAATAAAGAAGGTTAAGAATGGAGAGATTGAAGTTAAGTAGTTCTTAACCAATATCTTCTTATCCTTTTTTTCTCTTTTCTTTAAGTTAATGGACAGCAAGGTTGAACTTTATTTGGGGAGAAGATACATAGCGGTTATGTATTCGCTGATAGCGATAATAGGCTTGGTCTCGACAAAGTTCTTCGGATCCGGACCGGGCTTTTTTCTTATATCGGAGATCCTCATACTCATTATCGGATTAACGATCGTAGTATACATATTGCAAAACAGGAATAATAAATCCCTCAAAGCGCTGAGAATGCAGAATAAGATTGTCCTGGCGCTTCTTCTTATAGCACTTGCATTTCAGGGCATTAATATAATAGAAAAGTTGAATACACCGATTTTCAGCGATATGCTTGCCTCAACGATGGGATTTGTTCTGGTCATACTGAACATGGCGAGCGGATCTCCATCGCGATAATACATGAGCAGATATTTGCCGGAATCTGCTAAGCAGAGAGCTTGGATGTACCTCATCCTTTTCAGACTATTTACAGACGTAGCAAACACAAACCAGAACATAGCAGATCCATCAGAATACATTGTGCCATTACTGCTCTTCGTGATATCTTTAATCATATTTTTATTGCTAATCATGAAGTCCTTGGCTTCTCGGAAAAAGGCGGAAAGGAGAGACAAGTACATTGTTGCGCTCCTAGTTATATCTACGGCATTATTGCTATTTGAGATGTTTGCAATCAGAATAAGTAGTGCACGGATGTTTGAGGATGTTGCAGGGCTTGTCATAATAGGCCTAATGCTATTCACTGCGATGATGTGATTGCAATAGTACCAAAAAGGATACTTTATATTCCTGTTTTCTTCTAGTTTAAAGGATGGATAAATACGTAGAGCTTTATATTGCGAGGAGGTACGTGGCATTAATCTTCGCATTGTTCGCTGTAGTTGGTTTCCCTGCTACAAGGTTTTTTGATGTTCCTGTAAGCGAACTCTTGTTCTCAGAGATAGGGATAATGCTTTTCGGTATAGTTATTGTCTCATATATCCTAAAACACGGAAAAGAAAGAAAGAGAAAGGCGTTGCAGCAGCAGGCGAAGGTGCTAATAGCCTTCTTCATAGGGGCTACTGTGATACAAGTATTCAATGTTGTGCTTGCAATACACACGAAAATATTCGAGGATATGATATATCTCACGATTGCGTTCATGGCAGTGATACTAAACATGGTTAGCGGGGAGCCTGTGAGTTCATTCATGAGCAG
>CAYWXC010000035.1:0-6159 GCA_964462345.1 Microcaldota archaeon
TCTGTAGAAAGATCTGCTATTGATATTATATCTCTGCCGACTAGCATACTATTAAATATCTCAAAACACTCTAATATAATTGTTTTGATTCCGATTCCTGATCTCTAAGATGGTTACATGCAAAGAATAATAATCAAGGAGCGAAGCAAAGATTACACAGAACAAACATCACATAACATCGTAGTGAGGCTATCAGACCGCCTCAAGGCTCTTGAAATTCCATTTACAGTCCCCCGTCTGGTTTTTAACGAGACGGACTCTTATGACGGGCCCGTTAATTACCGCAACGGCGAGCTCATATTCGCTCTTGGGAGCATTCGTAGGATGAACCCAGAACTCGAAGGTATGAAATCAAGGCCTAGGCTGCAGGATAGCAACACACTTGACCTTGGTCGTGTTAACGACATTCTCGAATTCCTGACTTCCAGGGCCCTAATGGAGCATGTACTTGACCTAAATGGGGTAACCTACAATTATCTTGATAATTCTTTAGGAACCCAAAAGACTTCAGACAATGCTGTTGCAAGATTTCTTGTCTATGGGCTTGCTGATGTACTTACCCATATCAACATTGGCTCCATGCACATTCCAATATCATCCTTTCCTTTCGGCGTGCAGACCCGGATGTTAATATCTACAACTGTTGAAAGGTATGATATATCACATACTCTCCCACACAATGTCTTGGTTGCAGCAGAACAATCAATAGGATTTGCTCATTCAACAGCCATGCCGATAATTTCTGCTTCGCTCTTCATGGAACGCGGTCCATCATTGTTCCTGGACGTAATGAAAAAGGATTTGGAAGCAGCCGTAAAGAAAGTTGGAAAGGAGCATCTTGAAGAGCTTGCAAGGGAGCTAAGGTAGTAACCCTGTCTACCTTCCAAAGCAAAGAAAATTCCTTACTACAAGAAGATATATAAATGTTTTCATATAATAGATATTAACGTCCTCATCGCATGTCTAGTCTTAGTGCTTGTTTTGGGTGTAGCTTTGAAGAGCGATCACGAATTAGTTCCGGTACATGAAATAATGGAAGAGAAAGAGGTTAGGTCACTCTTTGAAAAGATGAACATAACACAGAATAACCTGCCAAAAATTTTCATGAGCGACCCTCAGGCAAAGAAGCTAAATGCCAAATCTGGACAGATAATCAAGATTCACAGAAAGGATTTCGGAAACGAGTACATTTATTATAGGCTTGTAGTAGAGGGTTAAGTTCCTCTGCTCTAACATTTAAGCAGTATCTGTGGTATTATGGATGGTTTGCTAGAATCTTATCTTAACTCTGCTTCCTTGGTACAGCACCAGGTCGAGAGTTTTAACAGGTTTATAGACGGGGGACTGCAGAAAGTAATAAGTACACAAAACATAATCGAGCCAGGAGTCGAAGGTTTCGCTCTCAAGCTCGGAAATGTTAGGCTTGATAAACCCTCTGTAATAGAAGCAGATAGTTCAAGGAGGAGCATCACTCCAAACGAAGCCCGCTTAAGGAATCTATCTTATTCTGCACCAATATTTATCGAAGTTGTACCTGTTATAAGAGGCATAGAAAAGGCTGCTTCTTATGGTGAAGTCTTTGTTGGAGAGCTTCCAATCATGGTAAGAAGTTCACTATGTCATCTTAAAACAATGGCAAAGAGCCAAGTTGTCGAGAATGGTGAAGACCCAGAGGACCCTGGCGGATACTTCATAATAAAAGGCGTCGAAAGAGTTCTTATTGGTCTTGAAGACGTTGCATCAAATAGGATAATAACAACAAGGGAGAAGAAAGGCACAAAAGTGAGGAGCCAGGTTTTTTCAACAACTCCTGGATTCAGGGCGAAATGTGCAGTTACACGAAATCAAAGCGGATTATTCGAAGTCGACTTCCCAACAACTTCAAAACCAATAAACATGATTCTGATGCTTAGATCTCTCGGCCTCCAGACAAAGGAAATGATAGAATACGCAAGCGAGATCAATGCCTTCAAGAATGACATGCTTCTTAATATTGAATTAAGCGACACGAAGGAGTTGCCTCCAAGCGAAGCACTCATAGAAGTAGGAAAGCTCGCGGCCCCTGCACAGGCAAAAGAATATCAACAGAAGAGAGCAGAGATGCAGTTAGATACATATTTATTGCCACACATGGGGAATAGCACCGAAGACAGGCTCACAAAGGCAAAGTATCTCTTACAGATGGCAAGAAAATCCACAATAATAGCAAACAAGATGGCAAAGCAAGACGACAAAGATCATTTTGCAAACAAGCGAGTCAAGTTTGCAGGAGAATTAATGGAGGATTTATTTGCATATGCCTTTAGGTTCTTCGTAAAGGAGGTTAAGTATCAGGTGGAAAGGTCAAGCGCAAGAGGGCGAAGGCTAAGCATACAATCGATAATAAGCCCAGATACACTAACCGAAAAGATGGCATATGCAATGGGTACTGGAACATGGGTTGCTGGACAGACTGGAGTATCTCAGGTTTTGGAAAGGACAAACCTGATAAGCACATACACCCACCTTAGGAGAGTGAAATCTCCACTGGCAAAGAAGCATCCTCATTTCAAGGCAAGAGACGTTCATGGCACTCAATGGGGTAAGATCTGCCCTTCAGAAACTCCTGAAGGCCAGGAGGTAGGCCTTACAAAGTATCTTGCGGTAATGGCAAAGGTCAGCGTTGGAGCTGACGAGAAGCTCACAGCAGACGAGCTCAAGAAGATATACAGCATAAAAGAAGCGTGATGGTGGTTATTTGAAATCTCAAGAAAAATCCTATGTGTATCTCAACGGAAAGGTTATGGGTTTCGTTGAGGATCCCGTGTCCTTTGTAAACGAGGTAAGAAAGACAAGAAGGAAAGGACTGATTTCTGGAGAAGTCAATGTCGCCTTCATGGAAAAGTTCAACAATGTCAACATAAATACAGATAGAGGAAGAATAAGAAAACCTTATGTTATAGTTGAGAATGGCACTTCTAAATTGACAGAAGATATATTTTCAAAAATAAAGAACAAAGAGATCAATTTCACCTACCTCATAAGAAATGGGATAATAGAGTATCTTGATGCTGAAGAGGAGGAGAATGCACTGATAGCGCTTACTGAGAAAGACGTAACCCAAGACACAACCCACCTCGAAACGGATTTGGTATCTGTATTCGGATTTACTGTAAGCACATCCCCATTCCCAGAACACAACAGCCTTGCAAGACATGCTATGCTTGCAAACTTCATAAAGCAGTCCGAGGGGCTTTACTCATCAAACTTTAATCTCAGATTCGATTCAAGATCATACATACTTTTCTACCCACAGGTTCCGATCGTATCAACATCTGCATATAGGGCAGCAGAGATCAAATCCCACCCAAGCGGACAGAATTTCGTTGTTGCATTATCAACATACTATGGATACAACATGTCCGATGCAGTAGTAATCAACAAAGCGGCGGTTGATAGAGGAATGGGAAGAAGCATGTTTTATAAATCCTACTCTGACGAGGAAAGGAGATATCCGGGAGGGCAAAAAGACCGATTCAGAATACCCCCACCAACAGCAGAGGGCTATATGGGAGAGCACATATATTCAAAGCTCAGCGAAGATGGAATAATCGAGCCAGAGATGGAAGTCAGGGAAGGCGAAGTCTTGATTGGAAAGGTAGCTCCACCAAGATTCTTGGAAGAGAACATAGGTGCCGGAGGCCTGGAAGAAAAGACGAGAGAAGATTCAACGATGCTTAAAACGGGAGAAGAAGGTGTGGTCGATAGTGTCATAGTCACAGAATCAACAGGAGCCACCAGAATCGTTAAAATCAGGGTAAGAAGCATTAGGGTTCCTGAGAAGGGAGACAAATTCGCAAGCAGACACGGCCAAAAGGGAGTAGTAGCACTCATAGCAAATCAGGCAGACATGCCTTTCACCGCGAACGGAGTTGTACCAGACCTGCTTCTCAATCCACACAGCATACCTACTCGACTTACATTTGGTCACTTATTGGAAATGCTTGCGGGAAAAGCCGGATCTGTAGATGGAAATAAAATTGATGGAACTGGATTCATAAAAGAAGGAAAGAACAGAATGAAGGAATATGGTGAGATGCTTAAGAAATATGGATTCGACGAATTCGGAGACGAAACTCTATATGATGGAATAACGGGAAGGGAGTTCAAGGCAAAAATATTTACTGGGGTTGTTTATTACAATAGGCTTTACCATATGGTAAGCAACAAGATGCAGGTGAGAGGAAGAGGAAAAGTACAGATACTCACGCACCAACCTACCGAAGGAAAGGCTCGACAGGGAGCGCTCAGATTCGGAGAAATGGAAAGAGATGCACTCATAGGTCACGGAGCCACATTGCTACTTAAAGAGCGTCTGCTTGACCAGAGCGATAAGACGGAGGTTCTGATATGCAAATCATGTGGAAGCATGGGCTACTACGACTACATAAAGAGGACATCGGTCTGTCCGGTATGTACAAACGGAGATCTTATCGGAGTTGAGCTAAGCTACGCATTCAAGGTTCTACTTGATGAGATAAAATCTCTCCACATACTTCCAATGGTGAGGCTGAACGAGTAGGTGATATTTATGCAAGCGGAAATAATAAACGATATAAAATTTGGAACAATTGCACCGGAGCAAATAAAGAAGCTTAGCGTTGTCAAGCTCAACATACCTGACACCTACAACGAGGATGGATATCCAATAGATGGCGGTCTTCTGGACCAACGTCTCGGGGTTATAGATCCTGGATTGATATGCAAGACATGCGGTGCAAGAGCCAAAACCTGTCCTGGCCATTTCGGACACATAGAGCTAGTAAGGCCCGTAATACACTCGGAGTTTTCGAAGATTATATATATGCTTCTCCAAACAACATGCAAGCGTTGTGGCAGAATATTGCTCAACGATGAACAGATCGAGATATTCAAGGAAAAAAACAAGGAGATTTTAGAAGAGGGATTTGATTCTGGACATATTCACGAAGAGCAAAGCGAAGAGCAAACTTCTTCGATCAAAAAGCTGAAGAATCTCAAGAAATGCCCACACTGTAGCGAATCGCAAGGCAAGCTCAGATTTTCATCACCAACATATTTCTACATAGATGAGCGAAGGCTCAGGCCTGATGAGATAAGGGATATGCTTGAGAAGATAAGCGATAGCGACTTAAAGCTTTTAGGAATAGATCCAGAAGCAAGCAAGCCATCCTGGCTCGTGCTCAGCCTTCTGTTGGTTCCTCCTGTTAATGTAAGACCATCAATCACTCTTGAATCTGGAGAGAGGAGCGAAGATGACTTGACTCACAAGCTTGTAGATATAATAAGAATAAATCAAAGGCTCGACCAGAACATAAACGCAGGAGCGCCACAAATAATCATAGATGACCTATGGGAACTTCTCCAATATCACGTAACTTCATATTTCAATAATGAAACCTCTGGAATACCTCCTGCGAGACACAGGAGCGGGAGATCTCTGAAAACACTGGCCCAAAGGCTGAAGGGAAAAGAGGGAAGGTTCAGATATAACCTGAGCGGTAAGAGAGTTAACTATTCTGCAAGAACAGTGATAAGCGTAGATCCATATATAGATGTTGACGAGGTCGGTGTGCCTTTGGAGATAGCTTCAAAGCTAACCGTTCCATTCTACGTTACAAATTGGAACATAGAAAAGGCAAAGGAGCTTCTTTCAAGAATAGAGTATCCAACAATATTAAACATGGTATCAAAGGATGGAAAGAGAAAGAGGGTTCTTGACATCAATAGAGAAGACTTGCTGAAAGAAGTCCAAGCAGGACACATATTAGAAAGGCAGCTTATGGATGGCGACATAGTGCTATTCAACAGGCAGCCATCTCTTCACAGACTATCAATACTTGCGCATAGAGTGAAGGTTCTTCCGGATAAGACCTTTAGGATTAATTTCTGTGTAACAAAGCCTTACAACGCAGATTTCGACGGAGACGAGATGAACTTACACGTTCCTCAGAGCCTCGAAGCACAGGCAGAAGCCTTCTATTTAATGGAAGTTAAGCACCACATTTTCTCACCTAGGGACGGAGATGCGATAATAACAAACTCCGAAGACGGGATTACGGGAATGTACTTCCTGACAAAAGACGACACATATCTTACAAACGATGAGGCTGCTTATCTTCTAGGGATAGCTGGAATATA
>CAYWXC010000036.1:0-2653 GCA_964462345.1 Microcaldota archaeon
GAGGAGATTGCAATATTTAAGGAAAAGGGGAACATATACGCCACATCAGACAAATGCGCACATAAGGGCGGACCTCTGTCAAAGGGAAAACTCTCAGATTTTGTGATAACCTGCCCGTGGCATGGAATGCGCTATGATATACGCACTGGAAAAGCCGCTCCAGATGCATGGGACTCTTCTTTTTCAATAAAGAGCTTCAATACAAAGATCGAGGATGGCTTTGTTTTTGTAGAAATATGATACTGTCAATATTTAGCACGTGTCTATGATGAATGGTTCCGCACGCCATAAGGTTCCTGGAGGAAAAATGTTATTTGTAAGATTGGAATACGATTCTTCGATAAGATCTATAGACATCTCTGGCGATTTCTTTATTTATCCAGAAGAGGGCGTAACTCTCATCGAACGCTTTCTCATAGGAGTGAATCCATTTAATGAAACTGAATTGCGTGAGAGGATTGCAAAGGTAATCTCCTCAAATAACCTAGAGTTGATAGGCTTGACTCCAGAAAGCATAGCCGAAACAATAAACATGGCGATAAGATGAGCAAATGGCGCATTTTACCATTGCAATCAAACAATGCATATATGAACATGGCCATAGATGAAGCCATAGCTGATTCTGTAAGAATGGCTAAATCGCTCCCAACAATAAGGTTTTATACCTGGAGTCCAAGCGCAGTATCAATAGGCTGCTTTCAAAGCATCGGAGAAGAGGTCAACATAGATAAATGCAAGGAGCTCGGTATTGATTTTGTAAGAAGAAGGACTGGTGGAGGGGCTGTTTATCATGACTCTGCTGGAGAGGTAACTTACAGTATAATAGGTAAGCAGGAGCTCTTCCCTGCGGGAATATTGGATAGCTACAAGTACATATGCAAATCTATAATCGATGGTCTTTATGAGATAGGAATAACCTCAGAATTCTCCCCAATAAATGATATAACTGTAGAAGGGAAGAAAATATCTGGCAACGCGCAGACTCGCAGGGACGGAGTGCTATTACAGCATGGAACGATATTGTATGATCTTAACATAGAGCGAATGTTTGATCTCCTCAAGGTAAGCAAAGAAAAAATTTCAGACAAGGCAATAAAAAATGTGGAGGATAGAGTCACCATGGTACGAAAATACTCTGGCATTAGCTTAGAAGGGCTCTATCAAGCCCTACAGGTGGGTTTTTGTAAGAATAGGGACTTCATAGATGGCACTCTTTCTGCAGAAGAGCTTAAAAGAGCTACAGAGCTTGCTCCCAATTACAGATCCAATTCCTGGAACTTTAGCAAATAATAACGGAAACTCTTCGAAGGATATGAAGGATATATATCCTATATATTATACTTTAAAGCAATAATCCTGCCTCTAGAAAAGTATAAAAATCTTATCTACTATAATTATATTGAATTCTAAGGAAATATTCCTGAAAACAAGCATTAGTCTCAATGAGCTTGAACCTTTTGGATATTGATTAACTAAATCTTTAAATTCGAATAAAATAGGTGAATTATATGGCAGAGAATCAATTGGGAGGACAACAGTACTTAATATTGCCTGAAGGGGCAAATAGGTTGATAGGAAAGGAGGCACAGAGGACAAACATCGCTGTTGGGTACGCAGTAGCAAGCATAATTAGAACAACTCTTGGTCCAAAAGGAATGGACAAGATGCTGGTCAGTGAACTTGGAGACATAGTCATAACCAACGACGGAGCTACAATATTAGAAGAGATGAATGTGGAGCACCCTGTTGCAAAGATTATGGTAGAGATTGCAAAGACACAGGACAAAGAAGTCGGAGACGGAACAACGAGTGCGGTTATAATAACAGGAGAACTCCTAAAGAATGCAGGAAATCTTCTTGATCAGGGAATCCCTCCAGCAGCAATAATAAAGGGATACGAGATGGCACAGGGTGTCTCAATCGAAACCCTGAAGAGCATAGCCAGCCAAATCTCAATAAATGATGACGAGAAGCTTGAGAAGATTGCAATGATTTCACTCGGTTCAAAGAACATCGGAACCGATGAGACAAAGAAGACCCTATCAAAGCTCGCAATACAGGCAATAAAGCAGGTCGCCACAAAAGAAGACAATAAAATAGTGATAGACAGAGATTTCATAAAAGTGGAGAAAAAAGAAGGAGGAAGCATAGAGAATACAGAGTTCATAAATGGTGTATTAATAGACAAGGAGATATCTCATCCTGGAATGCCAAGATCCAAGAAGGATGCAAAGATTGCCCTTCTCGACGTTGCACTTGAGATAGAAAAGACAGAGACCGATGCAAGAATTGAGATAACTTCACCAGAACAGATGCAGGCATTCTTGACCCAGGAGGAAAAGATGCTAAAGACAATGGTAGAGAAGGTATCAAACAGCAAGGCATCTGTGATTTTCGTTCAGAAAGGAATAGATGATGTTGCTCAGCATTACCTCTCAAAAGCAGGCATAATAGCTGTAAGGAGAGTGAAGAAGAGCGATATGGAGAAACTTGCGAAAGCAACAGGTGGAAAGATCATAACAAGCCTTGATGATCTAACCGAATCAGATCTCGGATACGCTGGTCTTGTGGAAGAGAGAAAGATCTCTGGAGAACAGATGGTATTTGTCGAGAAGTGCAAGGATCCAAAGAGCGTAACAATATTTGTAAGAAG
>CAYWXC010000036.1:2753-6020 GCA_964462345.1 Microcaldota archaeon
TACTATGGTGTAGATGTATACAAAAACATCACCGCAGACATGGAGAAGCTTGGTGTCATAGAGCCTCTCAAGGTGAAGCTACAGGCAATAACAAGCGCAACAGAGGCTTCAGCAGCCATCCTGAGAATTGATGATATGATAAGTTCTAGAGGAAAGGCTGGTGGAGGCGGAATGCCAGGAATGCCAGGAATGGGTGAATCAGACTAACTGATTCTCTCTTTCTTCTTTTTTTATTTTATATAGTAATAAAATAATGTGAACAAATGGGCAAAATACTGATGGTCGTTGGAGTTCAGGGATCTGGAAAGACAACAATACTCCACGAAGTATCAAAGATCGATTCAAAGCGAACGATTGTGAATATCGGTTCTGAAATACTAAAGGTTGCACAGGCGAAAGGACAGATAGAAAATAGGGACGAAATAAAATACATGTCTTCTTCTGAGATACTTTTAACCCGAAAAGCAGCGCTTGCGAATATAAGCAACATGGACACACAGGTCATATTGGATACGCACGCATATGTTAAGGGAAACAGCCGTTATGTTCCTGGATTCTCTCTCAACGAAGTTGAGGGTCTCAGGGAACTAAAGGCGATTATATTCATAGATGCGTTTGCAAAAGACATAATCGAGAGAAGAACAAACGATACGAGCAGGAAAAGGGAATCCGAGAGTGAAGATGAGATAAATGAGCAGCGAATAATAAATCTTTCAATAATAACCTCCTTCGCACTCCACCTAAACATACCTATATATATCATAAAAAACAAAAAGGACAAAATAGACGAATCAGTCAACGAGTTCGTAAAGATCTCAAAGGAAGTATTTGGTGATTAATTGTCAATAGTATTCATAGAACTTGCGATTATAGCCGTTGCAGATGCTATAGCAACAATAATCATACAGCGAAAGCTGACGAATCCACAAAGGGCATATGAGATACAAACCAGGCTAAAATCAATCTCAAACGAGCTTGTTGCCCTAAGCAAGGCAAACGCTCCAAAAGATGAGATCGCAAAGAAGAACGGCGAGCTCACAGCATTATTCTCCGAGCAGTTCAAGAACCAGATGAAGTCGATGGTTGCTCTTTTCCCACTCTCTATATTCATCTATTATTACGTAATACCGTCCCTTACCCCAAAGGGTGCGACTGCAAGCATAAAGCTGTTATTCTTCTCATTAACTCCTTATCAGGCATTCTTCATAGGAATCATATTCGTGCTCAGTTTCATAATCTCTACAACACTGCTGGCACGTGATAAGAAGAGATTCGGAAGCCCAATAAATGTCATACGTGATTCGCGAAGCAATAAATAGTTTTCCCAATATAAATTCTACTTAATCAAGGTGTTTATTTTGCCAAAGCCTATGCACAGATCAAGAAGTTTCAGAAAAACAGAGAAGAAGAGCCCAAAAGGCAGGCACATAGTGCATTACAGCAGAAAGTCCAATTCATTGCCTCATTGTGCAATATGTGAGATGGAACTTAATGGCATAGCCCAATCTGCTTCTAAAGGAAAGACTTCAAGGTCCAATTCCAGAAAGTTTGGTGGAGTTTTATGCTCAAACTGCACGGGAAATGTCATCAAGCTTGCGAGCAGAATCGAAAACGGAGAGATGAAGATGCAAAGCATAGGCATAAAGCAGCGTGCATTTGTCCTGCAAATGATATCACATTAAGTGTTAGGATGATAATATGCATTTCGGGCCTTACTGGATCAGGCAAGACAACAATAGGAGAGGCGTTATCAAAAGCTCTTAATGTTAAGCACATAGGAATAACTCACAAGGCCCACGTATCGAGAGTTAAGGATGTCGTTAATTTTACTAAGAATGCAACTCCTGCATTTGAGAAAAGGTTCGATCAAGAGATAGTGGAAGAAGCAGAGAAGGGGGATTGCATTGTGAGCACATGGCTCTCCCCATGGATGATAAAGAATCCCACTCTGAGGGTATGGCTCTTCGCAGGATTCAATACAAGGGTGGAAAGAAAAGTCGAAGAGATAGGGGATCCGGAAGTTAAGATAGAAGATTATATAAGCGAGAAAGATTCGTTCAATTCAGATAACTTCATGAAACTTTACAATATCGATATAAACGACCACAGCGTTTTTGATATTGAGATTAATACTGAAAGAGTCAGCGTTGATGAGAGCATCAGCCTGATATCCATGCTTGCCCTACAGCGGGCAAAAAAGAAATTCGAGTGATAATATGTCATTGATAGAAGCAGGTAGAGTGTGTGTAAAGAAAGTAGGGCGTGATGCAGGAGCAAAAGCAGTAATAACTTCTGTCCTTGATGCCAATACTGTCAGGATAAAGACCGCAGAAAGGCCTAAGGAGAGAAAATGCAACATAAAGCATCTTGAATTCCTGAATGAGAAGATAGATGCAAAGGATAATTCTTTGGTAGAAAAAACTCTTGAGATAGAGCAACAGAAGCCAAAATCCAAAAAAGAATAACCCCCAAGCTCCCGGCCACTTTTACATCTCAAAGAAAATTTATTGGCAAGCACTTGCCTCTTTCTTATTCTAAAGATTCTTCTTTTCCTTTATTAGTAACTTATATAAAGTTGAGTTGTTCTATCTTATCATGACGATAAGGCTCGACTCGAAGTTAAAAGGCATAATAGCTCGTGACAAAAAAGTCATGTTAAAGACCACAAGAGAACATTATCCCTTTGTCGTAGACCATGGGAATGGGGATTATGTCTACGATGTCTCTGGAAACAAATTCATTGATTTCTCGAGCTTCATAAGCGTTTATAATCTTGGGGTTAATGCAAACAAAGAGGTGCGCGAAGCCATCAAGAAGCAGACAGACAAACTGATTCATCCTGCATTTACTGACTTTTATTCAGAGAAGCCTGTTGCCTTCGCAGAAAAGCTGATAAAAATGTTCCCGAAAGGGTTCGGCAGGGTATTCTTCTCAAATTCAGGGACAGAAGCAAATGAGGACGCAATTAAGCTCTCACGAATCTTTACAAAGCGTCAATACATAATCTCTTTTTATAACTCCTTTCATGGGAGAACTCTGGGCTCGCTTGCATTAACCTCATCAAAAACAATACAGAAAAGGAATCTTGGGCCATTTCCAAACGTCTTACACTCCATTTATCCATATCCCTACAGGTGTCCTTTCAATAGCAGCACTCCTGAGGAATGTTCATCAGCAGCTATAAACTATTTAGAGCGTTATGTTTTGGGAAAAGAGGTCCCCCCAGAAGAGGTGGCTGCAATATTCTTTGAGCCAATACAAGGCGAA
>CAYWXC010000037.1:0-5872 GCA_964462345.1 Microcaldota archaeon
CCTTACTGAAAGCCTCACCAAGAATCTTTTTCTCCATCTCTGATATCGCATCATCTATCCTGAACTTCTTTCCAAGCACGAACTCGACGGCAGGTATCCTTTCTTTATTTTCAAGCATAGTCTTTTCCAATATCTCTACTGGATCATTTATTCTTGCCTGCCTTCCAGCATCATCAACCCATGAATTGAATACCGAGCTGAGTTCCATAAAATAGGATATCTTGCCGACAGCTACGAGGAACTTTTTCATCTCTTCTATTCTATGTATTGTGTATTCATCCAATACTGCTGGATTGCTTTCTCTCTCAGTTATGTATTGCATGAATTTGTCTGCAGTCTCTTTCCTGCTTTCAGTTATCTTATTTATTATAAAAAGATCTTTCTCTATCTCTTCTTTTCCTTCGGCTGCAGTCACGAGCCCTCCATTAACCTCGATTCTACCTTCCTTCATCTCTTGGTGAAGCACATCTATGGCTTCGAGAACCAGCTCATTCTTTATATCTACAAGAAGATTCTCGCATAAAAGCCATGCTGGCGTTTCGTTCTTCACATCTATCATTCGTGCAATTCCTCTTTTGGGCACTATTTTGGGACAAAACCACTTATTATTGGTATGAGAATATCATTTCCTTGTGAAGCTTCATATCCTACATATAACCCATATATCCAGAGCAAGAATGCTGCAATGTGTACAGGTATTCCAAATATTGGAAGCCATCCAAAGACCACATCAAATACTGTAAGGGCTATCCCATACACTATGGCCTGCATGGCATGGAACTTTAGCCGCTTGTTCTTGTTCCCATATAATATGAATACGGCTATTCCTGAGATCCAGAGCAGGAAATAAGAAAAAATGAATAATATTCCGAGATCTTCCTTTGGAAGACTCTCTTTCTTCTTCTTTTGCGATGCCATTAAATCACGTATATGAAAGATAATCTATACTTTATATAATAACTTGTTATTTATAAGTTGTTGTGTTGGTAAAATGAAATTCAAGAGTATGAATCCTACCACTGGTCAAGAACTCAGGGAGTACGAGACCGTGACCGAGAGCGATGCGCTTGCAGCAGCAGAGAGATCACTAATAGCATTTAATTCCTGGAAGCTTCTTTCAATCAAAGAGCGATCAGATTATATCCTCAAGCTCGCAGCAGTACTTAAGAAGAACTCTGCAAAGTATTCCCGCACGATAACTGAAGAGATGGGAAAGCCAATACGGGAATCTCGTGCAGAGATAGAAAAATCTGCATGGACCGCAGAGCTTTATGGCGAAAAAGCTGAAGAATGGCTCAAAGAAGAGGATGTTCAGACTAACTCCAAAAAGAGCGTAGTCTCTTTCGAACCAATCGGACCTATATTGGGAGTCATGCCTTGGAATTTTCCATTCTGGCAGGCTCTACGATTTGCAATACCTACTCTCTTAGCAGGAAACACGGCCATATTGCGCCATTCTAATGTGGTTCCTGAATCAGCACTTCAGATAGAAGAGGCATTCGCTGAAGCAGGGTTCCCAAAGGATGTTTTCAAGACTCTTATAACAGATCATGGCACGGTCAAGGCTCTAATAGAAAGCAAAAGCATAGTTGGATTATCTGTTACTGGGAGCACGGATGTTGGCGCTTCATTGGCTGGCATAGCAGCTTCAAATCTTAAAAAGTCTGTATTAGAGCTTGGCGGAAGCGATCCTTTTATAGTTCTAGAAGACGCCGATATCGATTTCACAGTAGAGAATGCGATCAAGAGCAGAATTAGAAATGCGGGGCAGAGTTGTATCGCTGCAAAGCGCTTCATAGTATCCGAGAAGGTTTATGATAAATTCTCTGAGAATCTTGCCGAAAGAATGAAAAGTATTAAAATAGGGGATCCGCTCTCTGAAGATACTGATCTTGGCCCTGTAGTTAATGAATCACAGCTAAAGCTGATCTCAGAGCAGGTTCTTGATGCGATGTCCAAAAAAGCGGCAATTCTATCTGGAGGCAAAAGAGCCGATAGAGAAGGCTTCTTCTATCTTCCAACAGTGATAAAGGGCGCTTCTTTTGGGATGAGAGTATTTGATGAGGAAGTCTTCGGTCCTGTAGCTGCGATATCTCCCTTCAGGGGAGAAGAGGAAGCCATCAAGATGGCCAATTCAACCGATTTTGGCCTTGGTGGAAGCATATGGACAAAGGATTTAGATAGAGGGAAGAACATTGCCAAGAAAATAGACGCTGGCACTGTATCAGTCAATGGTGTTGTTAGCTCAGATCCAAGAATGCCTTTTGGCGGCATAAAGCGTTCAGGCATAGGCAGAGAGCTATCCAAGTATGGAATATTGGAGTTTGTCAATATAAAGAGCATTAATATCTTTGAGCATGTGAATGGTGTCAAGTAGCTCCAAGCAAATCTCTCTGGAGTTCTTTAAGATGGTTAACGATGACTGTTTCTTGATTAACTACCATGGTGAAACTTTCTCTAGAGGGGGTGCTCTGGATCGTAACATAGAAAGATCCACCGATTTGAACTATTTCTGCTCTTGCCTTAGCCACTCTTAAATTAAGATCGCCATCTATATTTCTTCTTGCTTCTGCAAGAAGCCTCTGCATCACTCTTGGATCTGCCCTTATCATAATTTTGGAAGTGGGATTCCTAGTAAACTTGTGAATTGCACTTATCGATACATTGTTCATTATTTAACTCTCATTTTTCTGATATTTATACCATGCATATCTGCCTATTTGCTTTCCTGGATGAGTTACCTTGTACTCTCTGCCAAAAGATTCCAAGAATATTCTTAAAACGTTTGGGTTTATAAGGGATTGGTGAAAATATGGCTGAAAAACAGAGTAGATCCGAAGCAAGGGAAAGCGCAGCGAGAAGGCGCTTGAATGGGGAGCTGTAGATAGGGACAAGGTAAGGGAGGCTTTGAAAGCGGCAGGAGCAAGAAATCCTGACGAAGAAGCTGTAGAAGCTGCCGCAGTTCTTGCAGAAGAGAGGATAGCAGAGATCGCTGTCAGATCCGCCGAAGCCAGTGAGGACAGGGCAGAGTCAAGCCTTAGTGCGGCATCCGTTGCACTTGCTGCGCAGAGGGCAGCAGAAGAAGCTTCCGGCCGAAGGAGAAGGTCCGAAAGATAAAGCCGATTATTTCCAAATGCCTTATTTTATATAGCATCTGGGACATTATTCTTCTCATTGTAGGGAGGGGCGGAGGAAGCTCCGCTCCGGATTTTGATATCTTGAATGAGAGTCCTTTTCCTTTTATCTCAATCTCAATCTCATACCATAACTTCAGCCCTAGTTCTGAATTCTCCCTGCTTATAAAAAGCAGTTCATGCAACCATCTTACCATTCCTGCAAAATCAGCAAGGATCTGGTCAAGATCGCATCTGCCTTCCAGAACTTCATGTAATACTTCTTCCAACACCTCTCCAAGTCTGTCTATTCCCATTCCATACTCTATTCTCACGTTCACCCAAATCACCCAGAAACAGATTCGTGCAATGCACGGGCCATTTTATATCGCGTCAAGACCAAACGCACTTTTCCATACTTATATCATAATATTAATATTTATACTTTACTATAAACTTTTTATTCAGGTAGAAATATTTATAAATCTGTATAAGATATATATCTATGCCGAAAAATCGGCTCACCCAGAAACAGAGGGCGGCGCAAGCCGCCCTCATAGTCTAAAGAAAAGAGATAAATAGCTTCCCAGAGCACAGCAATCGTGGTTGGTTTTATGGCGAGAGCATTTGCGAGGGAAAGGGTCATACATCTGGAGACTCTTACTGGAGAGAGTCAAAAAAGCGCAAGGGCTAAGGCTTATTTCATGGAGGATCTTCTAAAGGCTCTTAACGAGACTGATGACAAGTTCTCCAAGGTAAATGCTCTAAGAAAGATAAAGTTTGAACTCCGATTGATATATCGTGGCGCAGCCACAGAATCTTCCTTAATTGGGGATCCAGCTTCAGAAAAATTCTGGCTCGAAAGATCTGAGAAGATTCCATCGCTTCAAAAAGATCTAGAGGATCAGCTTAGCAAAGATTTCGAGATCTGCATAGGAAAATCAGATATGCTCCTATATCATCTTCCAAAAACGGATCTTAATGAAGCAGAGATTCATGGCTGCGATCTCGCACTGAATGAATGTGTTTCTGATGGAACAGACGCGTTTAGCCTTGGTATGTTTTACCATGCAGCAGAGCTTTTTGCCCACGCAATACAGCTTATGGACAGAATTGGCGATACGGATAAAATGCTCGTAATGAAAGAAAACCTGATGAAGATATACTACAGGATCTCAGAGAAGGAAGAGGAGAGCAATCCTCTTTCATCCGAAACTTGGAAGGAAAAGGCGGAGCGTTTGTATCATGAGATCTATCCAAGCATTAGGAATTGAGATTGCACCTCATTTCAATGAATTGCTCAATCTTTTCAACGCCAGATACTTCTCTCCTCTCTCGATATTCGCAGCATCTATCACATGCTCCATGCTTTCTATAACTGAGTCGTAGGTCTTTTGATTTATCGGGAAAGGTATTCCATCCTTCCCTCCTAGCGCGTATGAATAAGTCACAGGATCTCTATAAGAGAGGTCTTTGTCGTATATCAGGCTTGCAACTAATGCAAGTGAACGTAGCGTAGCTCTCCCGATTCCCTTAACAAGAAGCAAATCTTCGTAATCTGAAGGGTCGGCCTCAGCAGCCTTCCTTATCGCATCAGCTCCTCTTTTTCCTATATCAACGTCTGGATAAATCTCATGTCTCGAAGGATACTTAAGAATGCTTGAATTTCTTCCAGTGACTTCATGTAGCGCATCAATGCTTGCAGGATGTGCCCATGCATTGGCTTCGCATGTTAAGTCGAGCGTCTTGAGGCGAAGATCAGATGAGATTCCCACATGGGGCTCATTCGATATATCCTTCTTATTCACGTAATCACTAAGCCACTGGAAGCGGATTGCCTTTTTGTTTTTGGCAGATATTGCCTGCTGGACTACTACCCACTTCTTTCTCCTCGAGAATATGAAGGAGTGGTGATATATTCCTGCATCTTCATAAACCATTGCGCTGTCTATTTTTGCAGAGAGCCTGCTCTTTTCTATAAATTCCTCTGCCATTCCTGGAATTGAGAGGCGGTCAACTCCTTCCTCGATATCCTGAGGGGTTTTAATCCCTGCCTTTCCTTTTCCCCCAGCTATGAAGATCTCTCCACAATCATTCAATGCTTCCTTAAGGGCTCCCATGGTTACAGTAGTAGTTCCGCTGCTATGCCAGTCATACCCTATGGCGCATGATAACGCCTGGAACCAATTGCTATCGCTAAGTCTGCGCATGAGCTCATCGCTACCGAAATCATCCATTATAACATAAGAAATAGCCCTTCCGAGCCTTACCATTCTATCGAAAAGCCACCTTGGCGCCTTTCCTCCATGCAGTGGCAATTCAGTTACGCTCCTCATGCTCCTATTTGGAATGATTCTAATTAATCCCTTTCCGAAAGGCATGTTTACTCAAAGAGACATTCCTTCTCTCATCGGCATCGCATTGTATCCTGCCTTGCATAAATTGGACGCAAAGATCTCCGCGTTTTTCCCAAGCGTGTAAACTTCACTTGCGCAGCATGCGTCTATATACTCCGTAGCCTGTACGAAATCCGCGTGATCGCTAAGGGAAAAACCGACATCAACCCCAAAGTTGAAGATTCTGGAAAAGCCTGTTGCAACAGCAGTAAAAACCCTCTTGCCGTAGCTATTAGCGAGGTTCATCTTTGCTTCCAGCAGGCTTCGAGGGTCGACTATGCCTACAAAATTCCTCTGCGTCAATTCTTCAACTTCCAATTCATTATCTGTGACAGAGGCATACTCTAGATTTATTCCAAAATC
>CAYWXC010000038.1:0-5661 GCA_964462345.1 Microcaldota archaeon
CTTCGCGCTTTGCTTACTTGAGAATTTCTGCATATTAACACAATGACAAGACATTCTTGTCATTTATATTGCTTGCTGCATCCATTACACTTTGCCGTTGCCTGCTGCGCATATAACTTGCACATTTATGGCAAGAGATAGAATGCCTTAGATTGGATATATAAATATACTTACAGCATTTAGAATACTGATTAGTAACAACTGCTTTCGGATCTGGAAAGGTAATATAGGGAATAGATATGAATAAATGCATAGTATGCAACGGGAAATTGCATAGGGTTCTTGACCTTGGCACCATGCCATCGGCAAACAATCTGACAGAAAAGAAGGATTTGAACAAAGTAAAATCTTACCCGCTTAAATATTACTCGTGCGAAGAGTGCGGATTGTTCCAGTTGACAAGATTTGCCAGCAGTAAGACTTTATTTGACAAGTACTTATACCTTACAGGAGCAAGTCCTTCTTTGGTCGAGCATTTCCGCGAGATGTCAGATTACTTGGCAAAGGAGGCAAAGCACAAGGAGCTGGCATACGCAATAGCATCTAACGATGGCACTGAGATAAGGCTTTTGAAGGATGCGGGATTCAAGAAGGTTGTCGGAATTGACCCTTCCAGTGCTGCTGACATTGCAAATGAAAAAGGCCTTTTTACAGTAAAGGCTTTCTTTGACCTGAACCTTGCCCGTAAACTCGCTTTAGATAACGGAAAGGCCGATCTTATAGTTGCGAATAACGTATTTGCGCACATACCTGATCCGAAGGGAATGCTGAAAGGAATGGCAGCACTTGTGAAGCCAGATGGAATTATCTCTATAGAGATACACTGGATGAAAAGCATTGTTGATAAAGTGGAGTTCGAGACTCTTTACGCTGAGCATTATTTTGTATGGTCAATAAGAGCCATGGAGAAGGTTGCGAAGATGTCAGGTCTTGAGATTAAGGATGTTCTATATATGCCGGATCAACATGGAGGATCTCTCAGGTGCATATTGCAGAGGGAAAATACGGATAAGAATAAATCGAAGGTTAAGTCTTATGCTAAGCTTGAAAATATGGAGATAAAATCAAAGATATACGATATCACTTATCTTAAGAAGAACCTGCAGAAGAGAGTAAATGAACGCAGGCGTAAGTTAGTAAAATTGATAAAAGACATAAAGAAGAAGAATAAGGTAATATCAATATGGTCAGTTCCTGCAAAAGTGCCTACTCTCCTGAATTTCTGCGGAATAACTAACAAGGAGATAACATGCGCTTATGAAGTTGCACCTACAAAGATAGGTAAATGGATACCGAAAGCAAGGATAGAGATAAAGGATCAGGATAAGATAATGCAGGATATGCCAGATTACCTGCTCGTAGGAGCATGGAACTATTGGAATTTCGCCAATAAAAAATTCGAGCCTTATATAAGGCGTGGGGGCAAATTAATTAATCCGCTTACTATGGAGATAAGGTGAAGAGATGCCAAAGAGAATTCTGATAACTGGAGGGGCGGGCTTTATAGGCTCGCACATATGCGATGCTATTTTCAAGCTTACTGATTGGGACATAGTAATACTTGATAGGCTCGACTATGCAAGCAACGGACTGGACAGATTAAGAGATAGTGAACTTTTCAACGCAGCTAGAACTCGTATTTTTACCTGGGATCTCAGGACTCCGATTTCCGAGAATATGATAAAGGAGATAGGCCATGTAGATTATATCATACATATGGCTGCTTCTACCCATGTTGATGACAGCATAGTGAACCCTGTGGAGTTCATAAAGAACAACATAGATAGTACGCTCAATATGCTGGAGTATGCAAGAAAGATAAAACCTGAACGTATGTTTTACTTTAGTACAGACGAGTTTTATGGACCTGCACCGGAAGGTGTAGATTATAAAGAAGGGGATAGAGCAAATCCGACCAATCCCTATTCTTCAAGCAAGGCTGCTTCTGAGGATATATGCAGAGCTTATGCAAATACCTACAAGGTCCCTATAACGATAACAAACCTGATGAATGTGATAGGTGAGAGGCAGCACGTGCAGAAGTTCCTGCCTAAGACCATAAATGCTATACTTGATGGAAAGACACTTGAGATACACTCAGATGGCAAACAGGCAGGAAAGAGGTATTATATACATGCAAGGAATGTTGCAGATGCAATAATATTCATAATAAAGAATACCAGCGAGACGCTTGACCCAGTAGATGCCGGCAAGGGCAAGTTTAATATTGTAGGGGAGAAAGAGATGGACAACCTACAGTTTGCAAAGCTTATAGAGAGGGCAGTGAATAAGGTTACCGGAAAGAACTATGTGTTGAAGTACAAGCTTGTCCAGTTTCCTGCTGACAGGCCGGGCCATGATATGCGCTATGCGCTGTCAGGGGAGAAGTTGAAGAGGCTTGGCTGGATCCCTCCAAAGACGATAGAGGAGAGCATAGAAAAGGTAGTTGAGTGGAGCCTGAAGGATGAGAACCTGAAGTGGCTCGGAAGAGATAGTATCAGTTAATCAATACTATATTAGGCTATTTTATATATAGGGCCTAGAGTAATTTTATTTGTGTCAGTCTTTTAATTCTTCAGCTTCTCCTTCCAGAATGATATGGTCTTTTCAAGGCCCTCTTCCAGTGTGTACTTAGGCTCCCAGCCAAGGAGCTCCTTTGCCTTTGCATTGTCCCCTATAAGCACCTTTGCATCAAGAGGCCTCTTCTGAGTGGCATTCCATTCTATATTACCAGTGTAACCGGTCATCTCTGCGATAATCTCTGCTGTCTGCTTTGTAGTATAGCCTTTGCCTGTACTCAGTTGTATCGCCTGACCTATGGCTTTCTTGTTTCCAAGTGCTTTCATATAACCTTCAACATGATCATCAACATATAGCCAGTCCCTTACCGCCTCTGAATCGCCAAGTTTCACCGCCTTGCCATCCAGCATCTGGGTTATCGTACGCTCTATGAAGAAATGATTATTGTCCTTTCTGCCATAAGTGTTGAAAGGCCGCATCACAGTGTATGGAAATTCATATGCGAGCCCCATATACTGCAGATACATATCGGTTGCAATCTTTGCCACTGCGTATGGGCTGTTTGGCTTCAGCTCAGAATTTTCTGTCAGTTTTTTGTCTTTATCAAGAATTGCAAGCCCATATTCTTCTGAAGTTCCTGCAAATATGAACTGCTTGAAATTGTCAAGCTTCCTCGCTGCTTCTGCAAGATTTATAGAGGCCATATAATTTACCTGTGTAACTTCCAGGTAGTTTTCATAGGAATATGCAACAGGGCTTATAGCCGCAAGATGGATTATGTAATCCGGAGACACTTTATGCACAAGGTTCTTTACAGCATGATGGTCCTTTAAATCGATATAGTGCTTTGACACGTGATTTCCTTCTGCTTTTGTGCCCTTGTAGTGATCGTATCTTCCCGTAACGTATCGTTCAACGTCATGTATTTCATGTATCTCGGAATTCCTTTCAATCAGTTTCTTCTCAAGTTCCTGCCCTATGAAGCCGCTGGCTCCTGTAAGTAATATTTTTTCCATGCTTACCAACTTTTGATATGTTCATCTAATTAATAAATCTAACATAAAATTATGTGCGAAGAATTTAGGTTTTCTTAACTGCATCTATAGTTCCATGGTAAGATAAATCATAACGCAGATAATTATGTTTGTATATCCTAATCTTAGTAAATCCGTGTTTCTTTAAGATCCTTATAATATATCCAGGATTCTTGTTTTTTCCTTTTACAAGATAGGAGGAGTACTCAATCCTAATTCTCTTGAATTTAGATATGCTTGGGTCTTTTATTAAATCAAATTCACAACCCTTTACATCTAAATGTAGTAAATAAGGGTCATGTATCTTGAATTTTTTAATTACAGATGTTAAGCTTAAAGATTCAATTTTATTAGTATTTTTTGTATTATACTTATATACTGAAGATCCTCCTGATCCATAAGGATTGATTGGAAAATTAATCATGCCATCCTTACCTAAAGCATAATTCTCAAATGTAATCTTATTAGATAGTCTTTGATTTAGACTTAGGTTATATTTTGCAATCTTATATGAATTAGGGTCAGGTTCAAATGAGTATACCCTTGCACCTTTATTTGCATAGTATAAAGAAGTGTCTCCAGTGAATCCGCCCGCATCTATTATTATTTTTCCACTTAAATCAAAATCAACAAAATGTATATCATTTAAGAAAGTCTCTGAAATTATCATTGAGTCAAAACCATTTATGCTTATTTTAATACCATCTGGGGTCTTAACTATTCCTTCTGATGGATAATATCTCCAGCTATTTTTACTTAAGCCGAAGATAACCCCATTTTCTAGTGTAAAAAGTACTAAATTTATAATATCCATTTTATTATGCTTATTAAAAGGAAAAGATTGTCCATCTTTTAATTTTATTATCCCTTCAGTTTTAAACAATACCATTGGATTAGCGATATAGTTTTTCTCTTCGTTTACATTTTTCTTAAGATATTCTAGATATAACGGTACAGTAGATTTTAATTTCCTGAGTTGTCCCGAATAGTACATATAATTATCACTTAAATATGTATAATAATAGTAATGGATAATACGTTTTTTATTTAGGAATTTTTTTAGATAGCGCAGGTATCTTGCTTTTTTTATATAATGACAATGCTTCTTTAAAACCCGTGACATTAGAGTGTAGCCTGAAGAATACTTCATCAGGCTTTCTGAGATGTAGACCGTTGTCATTTTTTATTAATGACTGTACAAAATTATAAAATAGATTTAAAGGTAATAAATAAGGGTACCATCTTAGTATAAATATCCAATTATTTCTGATTGAGTAATACTCGAGTTGGTGCTTAGACCATTTTTTCTTGATATCTGTCTTCATCAGAGTGTAACCTTCCAGATGCATGATACTCACTGAATTAGCGTAGTATGATTTATAGCCATTTGATTTTGCTCTAAGACAATAATCCCATTCCTCTGCAAAAAATGGCAAGTATATTTCATCAAATAATCCTATTTTTTTAATCATGCTAGACTTTATCAAAAAAACTGCTCCGTTAACCGAATCGACATAACCGCTTTTTTTATTTTTAGAAGATAATGAATAGAACCTTTCCATGTATGATCCGATCCCGTTAGAAACTCCATATGAATCTAATAGTTTGCATCCTATAATACCAACAGAGGAGTCGTTTTCCCCAATCTTTACAAGCTTGTTTATCCAATCAGAATCAATAAACTTTAGGTCGTTATTTAAAAATAATAAATACTTTGACTTAGGGTATTTTGAAAACGCATATTTTATAGACATATTAAAAGCATAAGACACACCGTTATTCTTTACAGATAGTACGTCTATGTGCTTAAAGTTTTTTTTAACATAATTTATTGAATTATCCTGACTATCAGCATCAGTGAGTATTATCTTTAGATTACCATATATTGATTTATTTAGGGTCTCTAGAGTTGACTCTAAGATAGGCTTATCTTTATAAGTTATAGTAAGCCCATTCCAATTTAATACAATCACAGTTACTTGTGGCTCATCAGGTTTGTTATTATTTCTTCTCATATAACTACTCCTATTTAATTATTGAGATATATTCACCTAAAGTGTTTTTTGCGCAGGCGTCCCAGCTGAAGCTTCTTGCGTACCTTGTTGCC
>CAYWXC010000039.1:0-5585 GCA_964462345.1 Microcaldota archaeon
GTTGAATGAAAGTCGCAATAGTGATACCTCCAATGGACTTCAAGGACGAGTCCTTGTCATACGCGTCCATGATGTTGGGCAAATGGGGAATAACTCCAACAATCACTAGTTATTCAAGCAAACAATGCGTCGGATATCACGGTGCCGTTATACGGCCTCACATGAATTCTGGAAGGATAAATTCTGCAGACTTCGATGCACTCCTGCTTCTCGATGGTCCAGGAGTGGATGCTTCAAGGCTATATGACTTCAGGCCATTACTCGATACTGTTGCCTTCTTCAACCTCAATAAGAAGCCTGTCGCAGCGATAGGAAATGCGGTAAAGATACTTGCAAAAGCAAATATCATCAGCGGGACCAGGGTCTCATTAAGCAACGATAAAGACTCCTCAAATCTTGTAAGATTGTTTAGGGGCATACAATCAGATAATTCTGTAGAACTAGATCACAACATACTATCTGCGGGAAGCAGCGATAATATCGGGGAATTTATTGACTGTCTCCTGACGCTCATGGGCGTGAAGTGACTTCCTTATACTTTCTCCTTGAAACATTCCCGCACTCACAGCTATACACAATAAAGCCCCCAGAGACTCTAATCTTGCAATTTATTCCAGCGGTGAGGAGTGATCCGCACTTCTTGCATATCCTCTCTCTAATGTTAACTGGCATGCTTACCTTGTAATGTTTGCTTATCTCCACAGCAATTCGCAAGTATCTCTTCGAAAGCATTGCCGACTCAATGTCCTCTTCTTTAATCTTTTCCTCTGCAAGATGAAAGAGCCTGTTTATCCTAAAAGCAGCAACCTTCTTCACAGCATCTGCGTTTCTCATTGGGACTTACCTCTTTCCATGTTCTGTGCAGCGGAACGCTTCAACGTTAATGGGAGCACTATTACTGCTATTGCGAATACTGCAAGGAATATGAATGCACGGATCATATCAAAGAATCCTGGCAGCAAGAACACTATAAAGAGCGCGAGGTTGATGAATGCGAACAGCGGAGGCAATGCGGGCAAACCTACTTTGTATTTCTTTAGGAGCTCCATCGTTGCTATTATTCCAAGCCCAGCCCCCAAAGCTATGGCCACTGCCAAAAATATACTATCAAATGTGATGTATGCCGCTACTGCAAGCATGGATGGGAAGGCGAGATCTCCCGTACCTAAATAGATTTGCGATACTATCGGCACATTACCTTTTTTGACCATATCAAACATTTTGGGATTCCGCATCTTGCTCTCGGCAATCCTCTTCTTGATTTCTTTTATCTCTCTTTTCTTAAAGCTGCTCTCAGGCATCATCTCTACATCCGTCGATCCAACCATGAGTGCCAGGTCAAGCTTCTGTGCCTCTCTTCCTAGTGCTATCATATGTTTTGTAACAAAGACCGCTATGTAATCATAGACCGCAGCTATTGCAAAGAAAAGGTAAACTACAATAAATCCCGGCGGGAAAGATATGGCAAACAACGCTCCAGTTAGAGTTCCATACCCAATGCTGGATATCATCGCAACAGCATTCTTTGATGCCCTATACATATTCTTGACTTTTACCATTCCAACAGAAAGCAGAGCGGCAACAGCAAGCCAGAAAAGATAATAGCTACTCACAAAAGAGAATATTATCAAGAAGAAGAATTCGAATGAGCCTACCAATATTGCCAACGTTTCCAATGCCTTGAATAGCAAATTTCCTTTATATGACTTAAATACAAGCACGAAGAGAAGTGCTATAACAACAAACGAGAGCGCTATGTATCCCAAAAAGGATGCGCCTCCACTGCTAACTTCCTGCTGGCCCTGAAGCGAAGCTATTTGTACGAGCGACGATGGGGGAAAGCTGATGTATGCTAGAAGTATGCATCCGAATTGGACCATCAGGAAGAGCATCAGTATGTCGGTGCTCTGCCTATTTCCTATTATTCTATCCAATTGACCACCATCATCCTTCATCTCTTCTTATTGTCTTAACTATTCCTGGTCTTGGGCTGTAAATGTCTCCGCTCCTCTCCAATTCGTTAATGTATCTCGTTGTAGTTCCTCTATCTATCCCAGCCTTCTCTGCTTCCTCCAAAACCGAAACTATTTTGGGATTTGAATCCGACTCCTCAAGCTTCTTTATAATCTCAACAATAACATTGATCTTGTCTATCTTCTCTCTCGGCATTCCTGTTGTTAACATGTCTATATCTCTTCTGCCTCCTCTGTCAACAGCAAGCGTATTGAGCATGTACTCGAAGAGAGAAATTGCAAGATCTGCATCCTTCTCCTCTATGACCGAGGAAAGCCTTGACTTGGCGCTGCCTTCGGCAAGCCTGACAAGCCCCTCTATTTGTCTCGGCGTCATTGGCACAGCTCCCTGTTTTATCCCGAGCTTCCTAAGTCCTACATAATAATTTATTATCTTCACGCTTGCCTCTTGTTGAAGTCTTGGCCTGATATTTTTTCTAGCGTATGCTATATACTTTCTAATCATCTCGTGTTCAAGCGGTGGCTCTTCAACCTGCGCAGAATCAATCTCCGCAAGGAGTGCGCCTGCTGCCTGATGTTGTATCAGAATATGTTCTGCTATACTCTTGTCTCGCTCTTCATCAAGGACATCTTTTATCGGAAATATTAGATCGAACCTGGAGAGTAGCGCTGGAGGTATATCAAATTGTTCTGCCGGATACCTGTTTGGCTCGAACCTTCCATATTTGGGGTTTGCTGCAGCAAGAACTGATGTCTTGGCGATGAACTTTGCGACTATTCCTGCCTTCGCAACGCTAATCGTCTGCGATTCCAGTGCCTCAAGGAGCGATGATTTATCCTCGTCACCTATCTTATCAAATTCATCGATGCTTACCTCTCCACCGGAACCTAGCACGAGTGCACCGGCCTTTAAGGTCCATCCTCCCTCAGAGAACTCGTCCCTCTCAGCAGCTGCAGTAAGTCCTGCACCGCTTGTTGACTTTCCGCTCACGTATATTCCCTTCGGGACGATTGCAGAGACCGCCTGCAAAAGCCTTGTCTTTGCGCTTCCAGGATCTCCGATAAGCAGCATATGTATATCGCTTCGTATAGCTCCTCCATCTATAAGTTTCTTATCTGGAGTTCCTCCAAAAAGCTGAAGTGCCAACGCTTCCTTGATCTCATCATGCCCATATATCGAGGCAGCTATGGATTTGGATATCTTCTCAAATATCTTCGGGTCTTTCGAGAGTTCTATTATCTCCCTCTCTTCTTCAGGCGTAATATCTATCTCGGCAAATTCTTTCTGCTTTGGCTTTAGTGAGACTGCCTCAAAGAACATGGTGAAGAGAACTTTATCTTCTTTCCCCTTTGATGTCTTCCTTGGCCTTATCCTTAATATTCCTGTGATGTCAACCCTGTCTCCAGGAACAACCCTATTTATAAGATCATCTTGCATCCAGACTTCAAGCTGCCATGTTGGAGTATTCCCCTTAAGTTTTTCTAAAGGGTCCTGAACAGCTATTTTCTGAAGATTTATGAACTCTGACTCAGCGCTTAATTGCTTAAGCGATCGTCTTTTACATTGCGGACATACCTCTAAGATCTCCTCTTTGTCTACCTTCGTTTTCAACGAGGTGCCACAGAAAGAGCATCTGAAAACTGCAACATGAACTTTTGGTGTGATCTCAGATCTCTTAACAACCAAGGAGTCTAGAGTGAGAAGCTTGCTTATATACTCAGAGCCCACGTCCTGGATCATTGGTATATTCACATCCAATCCATAGAATCGTGCATATACTGGTTCCTTCAACTCTGGGTTCGGACTAAGCCTTTCAAGAGCACTATTTGCGCAATCTAGAATCTCATCCGGCTTGTTGATAAGCTCAGTAGCGAGGTCTGCATCCAACTTCTCAAGGTCTTTGATATCTATCATGACGCTTCTTTTTTTAGGATACGATATGTACATCTCGTTTATCTGGTCAATGTAATACATGTTAAAGAATTCAGTAAATCTGTCCACAAGCCCCTCTTTTAAAATCTCGTCCATAAAAACACCAGAAAGGGCGCTAAAATGATTTTTTTAATAGAAATAAGCCCTAATTATAAATATCCGGAAAGTAATAAAAAACATAGCTGCCAAAGTATATAATACATACATCTACTGCTTAATCGGTGGTCCATTGGAAAAGAAAATAATAACTTCTGCGCTTCCCTACTCTTATTCAATACCTCATCTTGGGAATTTTGTTGGCTCAATACTGCCAGCAGATGTCTACTTCAAATATTCAAGAATGAAGGGAGATGATGCCATATTCATCTCTGGCTCAGACCAGCATGGCACTCCAATCGAACTCAAAGCAATCGAAGAAAACAAAGATCCCGAAGACCTCTCAAACGAGATACACAAAGAGATAAAAGGCATTTTCGAGCGGTTTGAGTGCACATTTACTTATTATGGCAAGACTCACACTAACTACAACAAGGAAGTTGTTTACTCTGTATTTGATGCCTTATACAAGAACGGGTATATTCTTGAGATAGAAGGAGAGCAGGCATACTGCAACATAGATAAGCGCTTTCTTTTAGACAGGTTCATAGAAGGCAAGTGCCCTCATTGTGGGGGAAGGGCAAGGGGGGACCAATGTGATGATTGCGGGAAGCTTCTGGAGCCCACTCAGATAATAGACCCCATATGCAATCTCTGCAAGAAAAAAGAGATAATCTTCAAGCACGTCAAGAACCTTGCAGTAGATCTTCCAAAGCTCCAGCCAATGATAAAAGATTTCATAGAAAAGAACGCGAAGAACAACTGGAGCAAGAATGCGGTAAACAAATCTCTTAGTTACATTGGGGAAGGCTTAAAGCCACGAGAAATAACAAGGAACATCAAATGGGGATTTCCGGTACCAATGAACGGGTTCGAGAATATGGTCTTTTATGTCTGGTTCGACGCCTTCCTTGGTTATATTGGTATAACTAAAGAATGGGATCAAGAAAAATGGAAGGATTACTGGCTAGACAGCAAGACAAAACTAATCCAGGTCATGGGAAAAGACAATATCGAATTCCATACAATGATGTGGCCCGGCGTTCTTCTAGGCTCAAGGCAAGGGTTTGTTTTGCCTTATACAATAAAAGCCTCAGAGTATCTTACATCAAAAACAGTCAAGTTCTCTAAAAGCAGGGGAGTTGGCCTAAACCTTAAGAACGCGATAGAGATACTAGAACCAGACTATTGGCGATTTGCGCTCATGTACCTGTATCCCGAGACCGCGGACAGCGAGTTCTCAATAGATCTTCTCGAGGAAATAGTCAACACCGTAATGAACGACAAAGTCGGGAATTTTGTGCAGAGAGTATTGAAGATATTCGCAAGCAACAGGAATATCATTGGAGAAAATATACTTATTGACGAAGAGACAAAAACAAGCGCAGATGGGATAATCTCTTCTTACAAATCTAATTTCGACAAAATGGATCTTAGGGAGGCATTGCATTCTGCAGTTGAACTCGCCTCTCTGGGAAACACTATATTAAGTACTAAAGAACCATGGCTTTTAGTCAAAAAAGGGGATCAAGATTCCCTCAAGGAATTCTCAAGGATAATTTCCTCTCTTTTGGTTCTCGTTC
>CAYWXC010000040.1:0-5577 GCA_964462345.1 Microcaldota archaeon
TCTCTCTTGAGTTTAGAAGCATCACAAAATCATCGATCTTCATGCTTTGAAGGTCTTCTATTGTCTTTCCTCTAAATGAAAATATTCGTGGCATACGATTAACCTCTCTTCTTCCTACCTACTCTTCTAGCCGCAAGATGACCTACCTTTGCGCCCGGAGGAGCATTTCTCGATACCATGCTTGACGTTCCTTTATGGTGCTGTTTACCTCCGAATGGGTGGTCTACAGGGTTTGATTTAACTCCTCTTATTCTAGGCCACATCATGTTTCTTGCATGTTTAATATGATGGTTCTTTCCAGCCTTCATTATTGGCTGCGTTGTGTATCCTCCACCAGCAACTGCTCCTATCTCTGCCCTACAGTCTCCGTCAATATCTACCGATCTCTTTGATGGAAGTGTTATTGTAACCTGGTCTCCTATGTGTGACTTTACTGTTGCATAGCTTCCAGCCGTTCTCGCAAGCTTGCCTCCGTCTCCAGGAGTAACTTCTATGTTATAAATTATGCTTCCTTCTGGTATGTTCTTCAGATACATGACACTTCCTAAGGAGAGCTCAGCGCTTTCTCCTTCTTGTATCCTGTCTCCTATCTTCATCCCTTCAGGAGCTATGAGCATATTTTCTGAATTATCATCATATCTTATTCTCATAAGGGGTGCTGTCCTTACTGGATCATCAACAAACTCTATAACTTCTCCGTAAACCTTGCTTCCAGTATCCTTGTTAAACCTGACATCAAGCTTTAACCTGCTAGGCGGTCTCCTATATGTATTGGATCCCTTTCCTCTTCTTTGTTGCCTTAATTTCTTTCCCATTATTCACACCGCTCATACAAGCTTTAGCTTTCTAGCTATATCTGAAGCCTTGAACTCTTTTTTTAACTTAATGTAGGCGCGTTTTGTGTTCTTCGAAGTTATAGCTGTATTTACCTTATCCACTTTAACTTTGAATACGCCCTCGAATTCTTTAACAATATCTATCTTCTGCGCCCTGAAATCAACAACGTATATTATGACATTGTCCCTATCAACCATTCCTAGGGCTTTTTCTGTTGCTACTGGATACATCAATGTACTCATAAATATCACTTAAAGAGCTTACCCGCAGCATTGCTGCTTTTTTCTATTCCTTCTTCTATATCTGAGATTGCTCCATCACTCCAGAGTATGATCCTTGGCTCTGCACCTGGAGAGAGCTTGCCTACGCAAAGCTTGTCTATGCTGCAGACATCCACTCCAGGGATATTTCTTCCTGCCTTCCCTATCTTTTCATCATTCTTCACAAGTATCAGTACGCTATTTCTGAAATGCCTCGACTTTGCAGCTCTCTTCAAACCCTTCCTCAGCCTTGGTTTGTGGGATTTTTCGAGATCCTCTGAAAGCCCCATCTTGTTTAGAACCTTCAAAAGTTCGCTTGTCTTAGAGAGCTCTTCAAGCTTGTTTTCAATTATTATTGGCAATTCTCTCTTTTCGAATGTGTGTTTTGCTGTTATAACTTTCTCATCAGCGCTAGCTGCTATAGCAGATTCAAGCGCCTTTATGTATTCTCTCTTGTTTATTCTCTCCTCAATTCTCTTCTCAAGCTTGTGAGGGTGGGCTCTTCTTCCCTTTACGCTCGAAGGTATTCTTCTGACATCTCCCATTCCTCCACCAGCAAGCTTCTGTCTTGGATTTGCTGATACTCCCATATGTCTGAGGTGCCTGTATCCTCCATACGTTCCAACATACGTTGCAGTCGTCTGAAGACCAGCCATGACATAATGGGCCTGCGGTTGACGTTTTGAACTCTGCTCAGAGAGCAGCGCCCTTCTCACTATATCTTTTCTGAACTTGCTTGAGAATACGCCAGGCAATTCTCTTTTTCCTGTCTTTTCTCCGCTTAATGAATAAACATTTGCTTCCATAAAACTCACTTGGATTCAAGGGATGTGTATATTATCTGAGGCTCACTCACTAATTTCTTCCTCATTGCCTTTCTTATTCTAAGAAGCCTCTTTGCAGGTCCTGGAACAGAGCCATCAATTACGATATACTCATTCTTTACAACACCATAGTTGGGATAACCTCCCTTTGGATTTATCTCAGACACGGAATTTGATTGGCCAATCTTCAGGACCATTTTGTTGAGTTCTGTTCTATAATTGTATCCTAGATGTCCTGCCTGAGGTACGCTGAAGATAACCTTTCTAGGGGTGAATGGACCAAGTGCTCCTACATGCCTTATCCTTCCCGTAGCTTTTCTTGGTTGTTTTGCAACTCCAAATCTTTTTATTGCTCCAGCCCATCCTTTCCCCTTTGTTATCCCTATAACGTCAATATACTCTCCGCTTTTTAGAATATCGCTTACCTTAAGCTCCTTTCCAAACCAATTCTCAACGAAAGCCATCTTTGCTTGGATATCGCTTCCTCCTATTGGTATCTCAAATCGCATTACTCTTTTATTGGAGCTTCCAGCGCTCTTTGCGTCTAGGAATGCCAATGCCCTGACGTCGTCAAATTCTCCTACCTTGCTCTTAAATGATGCAAGATCTGTGTTTTTTGTTCCTTTGATTCCGACTGACTTTGCAGAATTGCCATCATAAACTTCTATGAATGGCTCATTGTAAACATATGCCTTCTTGTAAGCACGCATTCCATAAATCAAGACTCTTGGTATTTCAAGGATTGTTGCTGCCCTTGCAATCTCGCTTCCTTTAGATGGGGATTCGCTATTGTCTGTCATTGTTATGTGTGTCATTCCTGCCTTAAACGCGATGAATCCTAAGAACGCTGGTTCATCTGCTGAAGAATAACTTCTAACTCTGGGCAATTGCCTTTTAGCCCTTCTATGCTGCCAAAATCCAAGCGAGCCATGTCTCATATTCGCACACTACTAAATGAATGCCCATAAATATGGGCAAAACTTAACATAAAATACGTTGCAAGATGCCAAAAGGCATTGATGCACGCATAAACCTCAATGAGAAGTTAAAATAAACTTTGTTAATATATATTTATATTCCTATCGTTGTTATGGAGGAATTCCAGATATATTTTTTTATTAAGCTCGTATTCCTCTGCGCTTTGACCTTATGCTTGGTCTATTCTTGTTTGTTCCAAATCCTCCGTGAAGCAATCCTCTGTGTTTCTTTCCAGAGCTTGTCAAACCCCTGAACACTCTCCTCTTATTATTGGTTACTCCTGAATAAATGGGGTCATTCTTGATAGATCCATGCTCTCTGTCTAGCAGTATTGCTTCAAAGAACTTGTACTTTCCATCTTCTCCTACAAAATATGAATTTAATACTTCGCAATTTGTGAATCTTGATGCGGCTCTTTCCTCAGCCATGGACTGAAGCGATTTTGTATACGCAAAAAACCTTCCGTTGTTAGAAGGCTTTCTTCCTCCAGCAGGCTTCTCTCTCTTCCTTAGCCCTCTTCTGACTCTGACTCTTACGACTACAACTCCCTGCTTTGCCTTGTATCCAAGCTCTCTTGCCCTTGCCACATTTGTTGGCCTCTCGATTCTGGTAACTGGAGATTCTCTTCTCCATAAAGCTATCTTTTCTCTAAGCAGATCGCTTCTTTCCTTGTATTCATTTTGGAATGTCTTCGTTATATACTTATATGCTCCCATCTGTAAGCACCAGTTCATTGGTTAAAGGACTTGGTCCTGATTCTAACCTTTTATGAAATATCTGTTGGATTAATTATATGTGCCAAACCTTTTAAATATAGATATGCCGCTGCATATACGGGTAGTACAACCTCCTCACCTTTGTACGGGCCGAATTTCTCTCCTTTCATCTCGAGAATGTGCTTTCCATCTACCTTAACATTAAGCTCCCCCTTCTCAAACGCGATGGCATCCCTCATCGGATCAAATTCGTGCAATTCCGAGAGCGATCCGATTTTTTTAGCAATAAGCCCTGTCTCTCCGTGTATGGTGTTGGGCAGTCTTATAAGATGGGATGTGTCGTTGGTAACATTTCCATCTATCCTATCACTCTGAATTACCGCTTCCTTCTTCAAGACTCCTTTCCAAAATTCCGACTTGTTTTTTATGTTTATCATGTCCCAGTTTCCTGAGCGTATTCCCATCTCAACCAAGGCTCTATTTTTGTACAGCTTGTCTGCTATCTGTTTGCTCATACCGAGAGTTTGCATTGCTTCAGGTCCTTTATTAAGCTTCGATATAAAGTTCCTTGCTATTTTTCCTGTCCATCCTCTCTCCGATGGTCTTGGCCCTATAAGTCTCTTCCCCCGTTTTCCAGAATCGGGAAATATATCCTCAGGATCGATTCCATTCCCAGATATGTAATCGCTTATCTGTTTTCTCTCATCCTTATCAAGGCTGATCACCTCTTTGTTGTCTATGTGTATGTGATATCCTCTATTTCCGCTGAAGTTGATTATTATCTCGTTTTCCGAGAATCCAAAATCTGGGATAAGAAAATCCTCTATTAATTTGATGGCTTCGTTCTTGACCTCTCCAAGGCAGTTGCTGCATATCCATCCTTTTCCGTGTTCAAGCTTGCATTGGAGGTCCATGTCTGTAGCATCAAGGTCAAATATTAGCTCTGAACCTTTCCAGTTTTTCTTTTCCATAGGTCTTCCTGCCGGAAACTCATAGTATGCTGACGAGTAAGAGACGTATGGTGGCGCATTATCGACAAGATATTTGGAGAGTTCTGCGACGCTGCCGAATGAAAGATGCCTCACTTTTATTTTGGACTCAAACGTTCCGTAAGCAAACTCTCTCTTATCCACTTCGTCAACGTCAAGGACTGCTCTCTTGTAATAATCCTTTATAAGGGAAGAGATTATCCTATCAGACTTCTCATCGCGCATGATAATAAATGGCTCTCAAAGAATAAAATAATTCGTGTGCATGCATAATTCTAAAAATTAGGGCTAATATATAATCATGAGTGAATCAATGGGATTCAAGAAGCAATATGAGAAAATTGGCGGAGCCGCCTTCCTAATCGGTTCTATTCAATTTTTAGTGGCAATCACAATAGCTGAGATGCTTAATCCTGGATACGATGTCTTGCGCAGGCCAGTAAGCGATCTCGGAGTTGGAAATTTCCAGATAATCTTCACCACGTCTATCATCTTGTATGGAATTGCTGGAATAATCGCATCTTTTTTTATCTATAAACTTGTTAAGGATCCCCACTTCTCACTGGCCCTGGCGATTGCAAGCTTCGGAACTTGTTTTATAGGAATCTTCAATGAATCCTTCGGACCCCTTCACATACTCTCCTCCGGAATATCACTTACCTTTGGGGCGATAGCAACACTCATATTCTCAAGGCATCTATCAAGGCCATTCTCGTACTACAGCATATTTACAGGGTTATTGAGCTTAGCAGGACTTTTGCTTTACGTAACCGGCGTTTATCTGGGGATAGGGAATGGGGGCACGGAGAGAATTGCAATATATCCTCTTATAATCTGGGCAGGTGTGGTTGGCTCGTTAATGCTAGCAAAGAGCACAGCGATAAAATCAATATGAGCCTCAGATACTTACAACAATTATCATTATTACTAACATTATGACTGCTGCAGCATAAGACTGAGAAGCTTCATAAGG
>CAYWXC010000041.1:0-5570 GCA_964462345.1 Microcaldota archaeon
TCTCTGTTGCAAATGATTATCCATTCCTTTTCTTAATTTTCAGGTAATTAAAAATGCAAAATGATCTCGGATTTAAATTCTTGCTGTATTCACGAATTTCAAGAAGCATGGCAATAATATACATGACACTTGCATCTCCATTATACTTAAGCCTGATAAACATAAGCCTTCCGAATATCGGTCTCATCTATTTTGGAATAATGCTGTTCAGCTCGATTCTCTCCCTTTCGCTCGGATTCCTAGGAGATCGAATAGGATTCAGAAAGGCGCTCATGATAAGCGAACTTCCCCCAATATTCGGGCTATTCATCTTATGGGCGACTACTAATATTTACTTAATAACAATGGCAGTCATAATAGGTGGAATAGGGGGAATTGCTGGAGGACTAAGAGGTTCCTTCTCTCCTGGATTATCCGCATTCACTGCAAATAATTACAAGGATGAGAAAGAGCGCGTCAAAAAGCTCAGTCTCCTTAACAGGACCTCATCAATAGGAAGCATAATTGGTGCGATTCTTTTAATGATGCACTCCATTCTGCAATCTTTTTTCGGAGGCGTATATGCATACAAAATCCTCTTCCTTGTAGCTGCATTCCTTATGCTGATCTCTCTAATATCCTTATACTTCGTTCAAGAAAATGCAAGGCCTAAGAAATCAACAAAAATTATGAAAAAAGAGAGCATGAGGTATGTGGTAAGGATCGCTGCCCTAAATGCATTGAACGGAAGCGGTCTAGGCCTCTCTCTGCCATTGCTGCCGCTGCTTTTCTCAATAGCTTTCGGTTTGCCAAAGGAAACCACAGCTCTTTACATAGGACTGATATACATACCTTCATATGTGGCTACAGCCCTGGGCTCTCATGTTGCCCACAAAGTGCGTTTCAAATCTGGGATATTGGTTGTAGCATCGCGTGCACGAATGCTTGGCGGATTCCTTCTTATTGTTATGGGGGCCGTATTTGCTATGCAGTATCTGAGGATCTTTACATTCCTGCCTCTACTTAGTATAGCTGCATTTCTTTATTCTGCAAGGTCATTCAATGCAGGGATAGGAAGCCCATCCATAATCACTGTCAATATTAAAGGAGTCCATCTAGAAGACTACGGAACCGCATCCAGCATACAAGGGCTTTCAGGAACACTTTCACAATCTTCAATAGGTGCTGGTGGTTACCTAATTGAATATGCGTTGCCTCTGCCCCTCTTCGTTGGAGGCGCTCTACAGCTGGCTGCAGGATATCTCTATCCCAAGTTACTTGGCAGATATTTCGAGCAGATTCAAAAGTAATTTATAATTTTCATTCTTTTAGTACTCGGTAATCTAGAATGCTTATCGTGGGTTTTGACAGGTTCCTCATGGGATTCTCCCTCGCCGTGCATATTGGAATTGTAATGATTGGCATAGCATTGCCTCTCATAATAGTGGTATCAGAGTTTCTAGGAATAAAGAGAAAAGATATGGATTACATGGCGTTGTCAAAGAGGCTTTCGAAGATATTGGTCGTTTTCTTTGCAATAGGCACTGCTTCCGGAACAGTTGTTGCATTGGAACTTCTCCTTCTATGGCCAAAATTCATGGCTCTAGTTGGTGAGATCGCAATACTTCCCTTATACATCGAGGTATTTGCATTCTTCCTAGAAGCGATCTTCCTTGCAATATATATCTATTCCTGGGACAAATTCGAGAATAAATATCTGCATCTGCTTTCGGGTGTGTTTGTGTGTATTGGGGCTGCCCTCTCTGCAGTCCTAATAACAATGCTTAACGCATTTATGAACAATCCAACGGGGTTCAATATCAATGCATACCTTAAAAGTGGGATAATAACTGGAATCAATCCAATCGCGGTATTGACCTCACAACCAGCACTAATTGAGATAATACATGTTTTAGTGACTACATACTTTGCCGGAGCATTTGTATTTGTTGGATATATGGCTTACATGTTTATAAAATCGGGCCAAGATGAAAAAAGATATTATAAAAAAGGAATAAAGATTGCATTTTCAATAGCTTTCATTGCGACTTTGCTCTCAGTTTACACAGGAATATTAACAATCTCTAGTTTGGCACACACCCAACCGGAAAAATATGCTGCGATAGAAGCGGATCTTTATCCACACAGCCATGCCGCGGAGATCATTGGTGGGATATTCTTCGGCGGAGCGTACCATTATTTTATCTCAATACCCAATTTACAGAGCATACTCGAATTCGGGAATGTCTCCGGAGTGGTTCCTGGACTATCACAATATCAGCAGCTAACATGGCCACCTCTCTTTATACATTTAATGTTCGATACGCTTGTCGGACTAGGTTTCTTGTTTGCATTTTTCGTCCTTATTGTTCTGCTACTTCAGATTTTACGGAGAGATCCATTTGAGAATAAATTCATGCTCAAACTTTTCATGCTGGCAGCTGTACTTGCAGTATTCATGCTTGAGAATGGGTGGGCAATGGCAGAGATAGGAAGGCAGCCCTGGATAATATACAATGTCATGCTAGTAAGCCAAGCTGCAAACACATCGACATCATTGATACCTGTGGCGATTATCTTTGCAGCTTTTTATCTAATTATAATACCATTAACAATAATATCTCTTAGAAGAGTATTCAAGAATAAATCCATCTCAGACGAGTTGAGTTATTGATGAACCTTCTCTATCTTTTGAATTATCTCATATTTGCGGTTTTCTTGACTATGTTTATACTGGAGGTAGGAATAGCAATACTTCTATCATTCTTTAAACAATACCGCGAGAAGCTCAGATCAATGCTCATGCCCATGTGGGGAATAACCGGCACATTCGCTGTATTCTATGTGGTAAATTTTGAGGCGACGTATCCTCCTCTTCTTCCATTAGTTGGCACAGCCTACGCCTTACCTCTTCTAATAGCGCTGCTTTTCTTCATAAGCAGAAATGCGATGCTTGCGTACAGCGAATATGTTGGTGATCAAAAAAGCCGGGACACTTATACGAAGATATACACCCTCTCTGCACTTGTAATTTCTATTATCGTAACATTTGTCTTGGCTTCTGGTGCCAGCGGCATAGGCCTAAATGTTGCTGCTTGGAGCCTAAATTATTCCTTCATTAATATATTTTCTATACTTACCTTTCTCTCTATCGCATCAATGGCATTGCTGCTCTCAAGCATAATAATCGGCGTAAAGGAACTTTTCAGATTTAGGGCAATATTCTCCATTCTCCCATATCTCATAATGGGAGCTGCGATCTTTCTTTATTTACCTTACGCACTATCAAATATATTGGGTTTAAGCAACATCATTCTTCTCATACTTCTCCTTGTTTTATCTTCAATCATAATACTAGGAGATCCTGCCAGAAAGAGAGCGAAGTGCATATCTCTCTCATGGGTCTTCCTTTCCATAATGTTCTTTGGCTCATTGGAGTATCCATACTTTTTCGGAGGAAGCATAAATGTAAATAATTATTTGATCAACTCCACAACAGGATTTTACGCGCTTCTTATAACCCTGATTGGTGGGCTCTGCCTTATTGGAGCATTATCTTTCTTTGCATATACAACATACATTAAAGGATATCAAGTCCGTTCAAGCAATCAAGGAAAACCCTCTGAAGTTGAAGAAACTAAGGAATAGATATCAGATTCTATTTATATGAATCTGCTGAATAGCATTATTATTACTCCGATAAGTACAGGGATTTCATCTCCAAGTGCTATTGGATTATGTAATTCTATTATGTAGCCATACATCTTCAATATTATCATTATTGTGGTTATAAACAAAGCTGAATCAAGCTGCTTTTCGAGGTCTTTGTCCGAAGTTTTATTCCACATCGCCGCAAATATTATCACTATGATGAGGGATCCTATAAGTAAGCCAAGTTCGTCTATGAAATAGTAAAGGTTTGATACTTCATCCCACATTGTCGCCAAAGATATTACTACAAACGTGATCGCGAAGAAAAGGAATACTCTTCTCCTCGTGAGATTTTTCTCATTTTTTCCTTCAATCGCAGAACTTTTCTTAGCATTTTTCATCATATTACCTGTTATACAAATCTATTAATGAAAAGTATAATCAAACCATAGATCACTGGCTCATTAGCAAAAAATGGAGTTCCATATTCAAATATTATTCCTGCAATCTGGAAAATTATTGCTATTCCAACGAAAACTGTTGCTAGATTGACAGTGAGCTTAAGATGTCTAGAGTCCTTCTTCTTCCATGTGAATATGATAAAAAGAATCATTATCAGCATCATTGATGTTATACCCAAGTCATCAAGCGCGAATATATGCCTGAACCCGTATTCTTCAGGTATATCTGTATAAAGAGCTAGGAGATAAAACAATCCAAGCATCAGATATACTTTCCTTCTTGCAAGGCCCTTCAAAATAACAGAACTGGCCGAATCTTTGACCATCACAATCCCAATATTGATTCAATGAAAAGGCTTAAAAAACCTCCTGGCTCAAATATGAAAGTAGATACATAAGACAAGGTGTTCTGCCATCTGTGCTAAGCGCACTTATAGTATAAGTATTTTTCCAATCTATTTAATTCTGAGATCGGTAGCTATGATTGATTATGAAGGTATTGAGAAGAAATGGCAGGCAGCATGGGCAGAAGCAAGATTATTCGAGGGGGAGATCGGCGGAAAGAAGCCATACATGGTAACCGCAGCGTTTCCTTATGCCAACGCTCCACAACATATAGGCCATCTTCGTACTTATGGTACCGCAGATGTTCTCGCAAGGTATAAGCGCATGCGGGGTTTCAATGTACTCTATCCTATGGGATTCCATGCAACGGGAACGCCTGTATTGGCCTTCGCAAAAAGATTCATAGAAAAGGATAAGGATCTCATAGCAGAGATGAAATTGTTCCATATTCCAGATGAGGATCTCGAGAAAATGACAGATCCTGTCTACATAGCTAATTACTTTACAAAAGAACTGGAAAAAGGAATGCACAAGGCAGGGTACAGCATAGATTGGAGGAGAAAATTCACATCAATAGATCCATTTTTCAGCAAATTCATTGAATGGCAATTCGGCATCTTAAATAATAAGGGCCTGCTTACGCAGGGAAAGCATCCTGTGGGTTGGTGTCCTAATGAGAACAACGCGGTTGGCATGCATGATACGAAACACGATGTAGAGCCGGAGATAGAAAAAGAAACGCTCCTCAGATTCAAGGTCGAAGGAGAAGACGCATATGTTCTTTGCGTAACATATAGGCCAGAGACAATATTCGGAATCACCAACATCTTTGTGGCAGAGAATGCGCAATATGTTTTATGTCAGATTAAAGGCATGGAAGGTAATTGCTATATCTCAAAGGCAAGCTCCGAAGTGCTGAAGCATCAATTCGAGATAACAATAATTAAAGAAATAACAGGGAAGGAGATGCTGCAAAAGAAGTGCTTAAATGAGAGAGGGATTGCACAAAAGGTCCTCCCAATATTCCCTGGTTTCTTTGTGAAAGAAAGCCTTGGCAGTGGCATTGTCATGAGTGTGCCTTCACATGCGCCTTTTGATTACGCGGCTATCCAAAGGCTAAAGAATCAAGGATAT
>CAYWXC010000042.1:0-5465 GCA_964462345.1 Microcaldota archaeon
GTGCCGGAGATATTTATGAATTTGTGGCGATTAGCTTAATATTGCCAATACAACCTAATGCATACCTTACGAGTGTCCCACAATATCAGCTCCCATTCATTTTTTCCGTTTTGATAACTGCAGGTTATGCTGCTGTAATTATGATGCCAGTATATTACCTGATTTTTACAAAAAAGAACAGAGAAGCAAGCCGCAGGGACTCGGAAAAGAAGAACGGGTTCAGAGCCATAGCACTTCTTGCCGCTTATTTGTTGCTCCTCCTTTTCATAGAATACTCTATTGGAATTAGTCTAGTTGGGTTGGCGTTGCTGCTTGTTTTTGCGTGTGCTGCGTCGCTGGTGAGTTATTATGGAGTTGAGATAAATTCGAGAATGGTCGAATTTGTATATCCTTCAAAACTCGAGGAAGGAGATATGCTTGCACTAAATCTTATGACCGAGAAGGAGATCTCTTTCTTCCAAGCCAAATCAGGAAGTTTTGGGCGCCTTGTGGAAAGGCCTTTTTTGAAAGATGCGAATAAGGTAAAAAAGAAGGTACCGGTTTATAGAAATTCCATACCTTTGGCTTTTTTCGTACTTATTGGTACTGTACTTTCCATACTTGTAGGCAATATATTGCTGCTCTTTATACTCTGACATCCTCCCACGAATAAATTCGGGGGGTTCCTCTTTGGTTCGGTGTCTCTGCGTTCATAGAGTTGCACATTGGGGCGTATCAGTACTGCCTTTGAACATAGCCTTGTCCGTGTTCAATTGACCTATGTTGCTGTTTGTTGGTTGACGCAAAGAGATATTGAATGATGCGTTTGCATCTGCATGGTCAACGCGTCCATACGAATGGCACACAAATTTCTTTGGATCCCTAATCCTTATGTTTACACACCTTGAACACTCTTGTGGGGTGTATTTAGGCTCTAGGTTAGTGGTATTCCACATAAGCTTGCTAATTTAACTTCTCACTGACAGAAATGAGAAGAAGAGAGGTGTTGAGTGTTGTTTCGGTGTTGTATAAGACAACCAGAGCAGCATAATCATTCTTTGATTCTGTGAGTATTATTGTTGTGGTGTTCTTCCCGTTTTTCTGTTGCGTAACCTTTGCTAGATTATAACTGGCACCGTAAGTCAGGCCAGAAAGGTGACTTGTGTTCACGGCTGTATTGCTCGTAGCAGACAATGCAAGCACATGGTTTAGAGAATAATAGTATAAAGAGGAAGCCACAGAGGCGGAGGAGTTTGTTTGAAATATTAGCTCGGATAAAGTCTCGTTGTATGTTGTTGTGATTTTCTTGCATTGGAAGCCCCAACCGAATGTGACATTCCCTTTGATTTGTGGGAATTGGTTTGCATAATCAGATAAAGAATTATTAGTTATTGTTGCAGTATAACAAGCGCTTGTTCCAATAATATTATTGACTTGTTGGCCTGTGAGTAGCGGGTTCTTCATCGTGAGTGTAGGAAGAACAAGGAAGTATGAAAGAAGTATTATCACAGCTATTGCAGGGAGCAAATACGTTAGCTTATTTTCGCTCGTTTTTGGAGGTATTGGTTCCAGAGACGCACCTTCTTTTTTGGGAATTCGGGTAGAAGTGGTTGTTATTGGCTCTGTTTCTGCCACAATATCACTACACTTCTTCAAACATAGAAGTATAAAAAGTTTTTGAGGGCAGATGCGGGAAGTCTTCAGGAATTATATGTGTGAACATAATCAACCAATTCGCGAACAGACTCGGGTTTCGTCTCTGGAAGTATTCCGTGCCCTAGATTAAATATATGTCCGGTCTTGCCAGCCACCGAATTTAATATTTTAGCTGTTTCCGCTTTTAGAGTATCTCCGCCAGAGGCCAGCGATGATGGATTGAGATTTCCTTGTATTGCCTTGCTGAAATCAATTTTTGACCACATGACAGATAAATCTGTTTTCCAACCAATGCCGAGGACGTCGCAGTTGCTCTTTGATACTGTCTCGATTATGTTGGAAGAATCCAAAGTAAAGTGTATCTTTGGGGTTTTCTTATCTAGTTTCTCGAAGATTTTACAAGTATATGGAAAAACTTTTTGAATGTATTCCTGCTTTTCTGTGAGCCCAGACCAGGTATCAAAGAGTTGTATTACATCTGCTCCTGCAGTGATCTGCATCTCGAGATAATTTATTACTATGGTTGTTAGTTTCTCCATTAGTTGGCCCCATAATAGAGGTTTCTCCTTCATGAATGAGAGGGTTTTCTTAAAGTTTTCGGAGTGAACGCCATCGATTAGATAACATGCCATTGTGAATGGCCCCCCTGCGAAACCAAGGACAGGAACATCAACTTTTTGCTTTAGAGACTTAATAGTATCTGAGACAAATCCAACCTCTTCCACATCGTATATTTTGATATTTTCTATATCTACCCCAGTTAGTATTGGCTTTTCTATAACAGGCCCCACTTTGTCCACTAATTTAAAGCGTATTCCAGTTGGTTCTAAAGGGACCATAAGATCCTCAAAGATTATCGCTGCGTCCACATCAAACATTTCTATTGGCATTGTAGAGACTTGTGATGAGAGTTCTGGATCTTTGCATATATCCATTATTTCATGATTTTTTCTGAGTTCCATATACTCTGGTATGTAGCGGCCTGCCTGCCGCATTAACCATATTGGTGTGTATGGAGTAGCTTTCTTCAAGCATGCACGGATAAAGCAATCATTTTTCATTTTATCGCTTTTTAGAAAAATCTATTATATACGAGACCATGCTTTTAATAGAAGCCTTCTTTGCGATCCCAGTCACACTGATTCCTGCTTCGTTGCATGCTCCAGCAGTGGTCTTTCCTATACAAATAACCTTTGCATTCGAAAGAAGCTTTCCTGAATCATCTCCAAAATGCTTTAGAAAACCATAGACTGCAGAAGGGCTTGCAAATGTAATGAAATCCAATTTATAATTAAGTATTATTTTCTTGCGTTCTTTGCTTATGCGTGAAAGTTTTACTGTATAGGGGTTTATCTTATCTACTTCTGCTCCTGCAGACTTAAGGGCGCCAATCATCTCTTGCGGAGCCTTTGAAGAATTTATGAGAAGGATCTTCTTCCCAGTTACGTTTCCTAAAGAAGAAATAAGCTCAGCAGTTCCAGGAGTTTTTGGAATCAAAGACACATTAAACAAATTCTTTTCTAAGGAATGCTTTGTCTCTTCTCCTATCGCAACAATTTTAGAGTTAATTTTCCTCTCTCTGGACATACGAGCAAGGAAAGGTATTGCTCTCTTGCTCGTTATCAGAATAAAGTCGTATAAATCAAGGCTTTTTGGAGCTTTGCTCTTGACTTCTGAGAACCGTATCGTAGGCAAATAGATTGGTATCGCAGATTGTTCCAGCAGCAGTTTAGAAAGGCCTTCGTTTGATGTTTCTTCCCTAGTTATTAAGACAGTTTTACCATGGAGAACATTGTTGTCTACGTTATTTTTTATCGCGTCTACGGCGTCGCTCATCAATATTCTTTCAGATAATGTTAATGCTGCTTCGGCTGCTTTAGTGACGGTGGTTTTATGGATATTTTTCCAGACCTTTTCTCCATTGGAATTTGTTATTTGAGTTTGTATTGAAATGATATTTCCATTGACCTTGGCAAATATCCCTACAGGGAGATTACACCCACCACCAATTCTTGAAAGAATAATACGCTCAGTACTTACCGCTATTCGAGTATCTTTGTCATCTATCAAAGAAAGTTTATCGATAAGTGCTGTTTTGGTAGTCTTTACTTCTATAGCAAGTGCCCCCTGACCAGATGCCGGAACCATGACATTTAGTGGAAGAATCTCGCTTATTCTATTAGATAACCCAAGTCGCTCAACCCCGGCGTGAGCAAGCACTATTGCATCAAATTCCCCACTATCGAGTTTTTTTATTCTGCTGTCAACATTGCCCCTGATCCCAACAATATTGAGATCCTTCCTATATGCAAGGAGCTGGCCTCTTCTTCTAGGACTGCTTGTTCCTATCTTGGCGCCCTTGCGCAATTCTGATAAGGTTTTGTTGTTAGTAGAGATTAAAACATCTCTTGGTTCTGCTCTTTTCATTATCGCAGCAAGAGTTATCCCTTCGGGACGAGATATAGGAAGGTCTTTGAGGCTGTGTACTGCCAAATCGATCTTTCCATCAATCAATTGTTTATCTATTTCGTTTACAAATATTCCTTCTTTTATCTTATCGAAGTTCAATTCCTTGTTGATGTCGCCTTCTGTTTTTATTACCTTCACATTAAATTTTATATCAGGAAAAAGTCGCGTCATACTATCGATAACAATCTGCGTCTGTATCAGACTTAGTTTGCTGCCTCGGGTTCCTATTATAATATTTTTTTTCAAAAGATCAACATCATTTCAATAGATATTCTTCAACTAGATCCCGCAGCGCTTCAATCAAAAGAGAAGAGTCGTTTGGCATTGAAATGCGTTTTAGATATATGCTTTTTTCTTTTGCCCAGTTCTTACATTCAATATCAATATCATAAAGTATCTCAAGATTATCAGATATGAATCCTATCGGTGCAATAGATATCTCTTCCCAATCAGTAAAGCCAGAAGATATTGTCTCTTTTATTGTAGGGCCATACCATTTCTCTCCTCTGCTGCTCTGGCTTTGAAAGGCGAGTTCCCAGTGGTTTATACCTAGTTTCTCAGCTATTGCATTCGCAGTCTCAAGAAGTTCTTTCTTGTAAACACCGTTGCTCTCTGCTCCCTCTGGAAGGCTGTGTGCAGAGAAGATCATGAAGGTATTCTTTGGGTTTACAGTGTTTCTTATGTTTTCAGACCAGCAGGAGATTAAAGCATCGCTAAGATTCCATGAATGAATAAATATAATCTCTAATTTTTCGTTAAGGTTGTTGTTTGCATCTTCTACACCTTTGAAGTATGAGCCAAGTCCGGTCACAGAGTTGTGCGGAGCGAGAGCAATGCAGAGAAGTCTTGTTACCCCATCTTTTGATGCTTTTTTCACCGCATCTTTTATGAAAGGATAAGAATGCTTCATGCCAAAATAAACTTTCGCCTTGCCACTGAGAGCCCTTTCTAATTTCGCTGCTTGTTTTTCTGTTATTTGATATAATGGAGATGTTCCCCCTATTGCAAGATATTTGGATTTCAGGTTATCTATTCTCTCTTCAGTTGGGCGTATTCCTCCACATATGTCCGTATAGTATGCATCAACGTCCTCTAGAGTACTGGGAGTACCATATGCCATCAAAAGAATTCCATCCATTTAGTCCCTCTCATTTATATCTGTGAATATTCTGTGCCTTGGCCTTCCGTCTATTATCTCCTTTCCGTGTGTTGTTATCTCACTGAATGCACGGCTTTGCATGAAGTCTTTGAAAGAGCCAATATCTTCCCATTCTGTATATATCAGATATTCCCTTTTTCCAACTTCTTTGTATAATTTAGCATTGAGAAGTCCTGCGCTTGCTTCTTTAAGTTTCTCTGCT
>CAYWXC010000043.1:0-5442 GCA_964462345.1 Microcaldota archaeon
ATATGTCAGTGATTGTGGTTGTAAGCAAGTCTTTCCATCCCTGTATCTTTGCAGCTGATGCTTTTGCGGGCATTTTACCAACATATGGAACGATTAATCATCTTGATTTGTTTGCTATCTTATTTATTATTTCAAGTATATGAAGATATACTACCTAAACGGGTAAAGCAATATTAAATAAGTATATGGCTTGTATAGTTCTGACAATAGTCCAATAAAAAAGATATTCTTCTCCATGGCAAATGGAATAGAGGTAATTCGGAATGAAGGAAAGTGGAAAAAGAGACGGCTCTTTAATATCTGATTTCAGAGATTTCGTACAATCCCTGTATATAATGAAAGTTCCGTCATATGGGAATAGCTTCTTTTACTCTCTTGGATTTCTTCTTCTTACTGTCTTTGCTCTGCTTGCGCTTACAGGCATAATCATGGTCTTCTTCGGGCCTTTCTGGTGGGATATGAACCCGATAGGAGTATTCGTCAGAAGCATTCACTTCTGGGCTGCGGAGGCTTTCCTGCTTCTCTTGGCCTTGCATTTGTTTACCGTGTTCTCTACCTCTGCGTTCAGAACAAAGAAATTAATCTGGATCATAGGCTCGGCTATGCTCCTTCTTGTAATGTTGCAGTTTGCCTTTGGTATAGGAATACGTGGAGACTTTGTATCCCAATGGAATGACCTCTCAGCGGCGGATCTCTGGAATGGGGCTGGGCTTGGATATTGGGTAAACCCTATAAATTTTGGTGCTTTGTATGGATGGCACATTGCGATAGTTCCGATAACGCTTCTCGCCCTTATGGGAACGCATTACCTAATGGTGAAGAAGAAGGGGATTTCAAAACCATATCGGAAGGATATACCATATAAGATGGTCGATGCGGACCATAAGAAGATGTACCTTCGAGGAATATTTGTAATTCTAGTAATACTTGTATTTTCCTTCCTTTTCAGAGCATCATATGTATCTCCAGTGACAATAGCGAGCGTTGCCAAGTCCAATTACAGCGTGATGGCAATGACTCTGCTTAGTGAGTTCAATGCAAGCTCTGGAACTGCAACATATCTTGATACGATAGACCCATATGCGATAAGTACCAGACAAGTCTTCGTATCTTCCCCATATGCCAAATACCTTAAAGCGAACCCGAATGCAGTTAATGAAGAGGCAATATTTAATTCGGAGCCTAATTCGACTCAGAAGAAGAATATAAAATTGGCAGCAGAATATTTTGGAAGTGGGGGGATCTTGAATGTTTCACAGAGCAATGCAAATCCACTCATACCGCTTATAAGCGCGCTTGTCTTTATGGCCAGAAGTGGGCTCTACGATTCTGCCTTAAATGGAGAGGCTGGAAGTTACCTCGATACAACGTATCAATTAAGGTTTCTTTCAGATACTGGGGTGATGGACCAGTATGCGACACAGTATGGGTTGCAGTATTCCCAATGGGGAGTAATAAAAGGCACAAGTGGATGGTGGCCACCTGGACTATGGCTTGCTGCACCATATAATTATCTTGAGATGACGCTAATCAATACAGATCCGAACCAAGATAGGGATGGATTTCTTATATCCTTGAGCACGTTCATAGTGCTTATCCTATTTCCGTTTATACCTTTTGTAAACACGCTTCCAGACAAACTCAAGCTCTACAAATTGTTTTGGAATAGATTTACAATACCAGAAATGAAAAAGAAGGGCAAAAGGTAATGCTTTTATATTATTGGTTCCTTTACGCAAAGGCTTAAATATCACAGAAGCCCATAGTTTTTTGGGAAAGGATTGGGTAATCTCTTAAGTGAGGTTACAATGTGATTGGGAGATAAGAATGGATACCATGTGGGGGAAGGTAACTTCGTTAGAAGAAGTGGAAACTACGAGTCCTTTAGCTGCGGCTATGGGATTCTTTGAGAATACAGATGAGCTTAGCCCGAAGGAGAGAATTGAAAACTCTTGTATAGATTGTGGAAGGCTAATAAAGAGTGCTGAGATAAAGATAATGCCACCCAGATACATGCTTGAGCATGATCCATCTTTCATGAGAGGGCTTGTGGATAAGAGAGTGCTCTGTGTTGGCTGTTACAACAACATGCGATCCACAGTCAGGACATGCCAGAAGCTCAAGAGCCATGCAAGGAAAAGAGTCAGGGCTATGCTCACAAGAACAACATTAAAGATTCTTCAACAAAGGCGCTGAGGGTTGAGCTCTTAGCATTGCCATGGTCGCATAGCAACACTAGCTTTAGCTTTTCTTCTTCGAGTCAAAAAACTTAGCGTCAGCAACCACCATGTGGAAGTTGCTGTCATATCCGAGAGCAGACTTAAACGCATTTGTATCTATTGTTATCATGCTGTCAGAATACGGATCGTTTATGTAAAATGCATCCTTGTCATAGCCTTTTACTACCACCCAATGAGGAGAAGAGTCAAGATAAGGATTAATCACGCTTGCGTCGATTAGGACTATTGGTATGAAATTTGATGATAATGCCTTCTTTATATGCTGTATAGAGATCGTACCATGCTCCTCTTCGACTCCACTGTTGCAAGCTTTCTCCCTTATCTCGTTGAAAGAAGCAGATAAAGTATCGAGATTAACATTCTCATCAACGGCTATCTTCTTATCATAACCTTCATCTTTTGTGTTGCTTATTATGCCAACTCTTGCGCCTCTCTTGCACAAAGCATATGCAAGACCATACTTTGAGCCGTGCCATACGCTCCCATTCACAGCTTCCTGCCAAATGCTGTACTCGTTTTCTTTCTTGAGCTTGAAAGTAGGTGAGACAAACTTTAGCACCATTGACGCACAAGCTGCAGAGCTTGTGAATTCCTCTGTTTGAGGATAGTGTGGTACATCAAACATGACCTTGTCTTTAATTTTTGCCTTCTTTATTTTGGTAGTTATGATATTCTTATGTTTTGTGTTCTTCTTTGTTTTTTTTGAAACCATTGTGATCACCTTGATAAAAAGATGCAGGGGGAGAGATTTATTCGCATGATTGAACTCTCGTAGACCTAAGTCAGCAGATCTTGAGTCTGTCGCGTTTGACCAGGCTCCGCCACCCCTGCAGTCTTTTTATTAATTGCAACACATTATATTTAAACTCTTTGACGCCTTAGTAAAGCATTGGGTGCCGTGATATTTAATTCTTGCTAAAACATGCCTTTTGCATCTGGAAACACCCTTGCCCTATCACGTCCCTATATAAATTCGTTCCTCCTATTTATATGTATCGTTTAAGGGATTCTCATGGATATAACAAAGCTTAGCGACGTTAAATTTAAGGTAAAGACAGGAGGTAAAGTAGATGTTATAATATATTCAAAAGAGGAGATGTTTGAGAAGATGAAGAAAGACAGAACAATACCCCAGGCTATGAATGCTGCCACCCTTCCCGGTCTTGTTGGCAATGTCCTGGTTATGCCAGATGGGCACGAAGGATATGGTTTTCCAGTTGGGGGAGTAGCTGCTTTTGATGCTGAAGATGGCATTATATCCCCAGGGGCCATAGGTTTTGATATTAATTGCGGAGTGCGCCTGATAAAAACAAATCTTGAAGAAAAAGATGTGAAAGGACACATAGAAAAGCTTGCCGATTCTCTTTTCAAAAATGTGCCTAGCGGTGTCGGAAGTAAATTAAATATAGGTCTCACGCCAAAAGACCTTGAGAAAGTTGCTGAAGAAGGCGTAGAATACATAATAAAAAAAGGCTACGGAATGCATAATGACATCGAGAATATTGAGGAAAATGGCGTAATAGCAGATGCGGATTTCTCGAAAGTCAGCGATATGGCAAAGTCCAGAGGAGTGCATGAACTAGGTACTCTCGGAGCGGGAAATCATTTCCTTGAGGTGCAGAGAGTAGAATCGATATTCAATGAGAAGATAGCTAGGGCCTATGGCTTGCATCAAGGCCAGATAGTAGTGATGGTGCACACGGGCTCAAGGGGCTTTGGCCACCAGATATGCAGCGATTACCTAAAGAGATTGGTCGAATACCAAAAAAAGAATGGAATTGAGCTTGTCGATCGCGAATTAAGCTATGCTGAGATCGGAAGCAAGGAAGCTGATGATTACATTGCAGCAATGAACTGCGGTGTTAACTATGCTTTTACCAATAGAGAGATCATAACATGGTCAGTAAGGAGAAGTTTTGAAGAAGTATTTGGTAAGAGTTCTGAGGCTCTTGGCATGGAGGTTCTTTACGATGTTGCGCATAATATAGCAAAGAAGGAAGAACATCTTGTTGATGGAAAGCAAAAGAAAGTTTATGTCCATAGGAAAGGTGCGACAAGAGCATTCGCTGAAGGAAGGGAAGAGATACCGAAAAAATATAGGAGCATAGGCCAACCAGTGATAATACCAGGCAGCATGGGCACTGCAAGCTATGTCCTTTCGGGAGATGAGGAGGCTATGAGAGAAACTTTCGGATCCACATGCCATGGTTCTGGAAGAGTGATGTCGCGGCACCAGGCTCTTAGAGAGATACCGCAGGATAAGACATTCAACTCCTTGAAGAGCAAGGGCATAATAATACGAGTCAAAACTAGAAAGCTCATAAGCGAGGAATCTGAGTGGGTATACAAGAATGTTGATGATGTAGTTGATGTTGTGCAAAAGGCTGGTCTTTCTAAAATAATTTCAAGGAATGTGCCTTTGTGCGTGATTAAAGGTTAGTCATCCATTAAGTCTTTGAGATCCCAGGCAAAGAGTTTATTTAAGGAGTGTCTTTGTTATCTTTCCATCCTTCAAATTACCTGCAATGATGTCTGCATTGGCTCCAAGTAGTTCCTTTTCCCCAAACCGCCCTGAAGCGACACCTATTGCTGTTATATCGTTCTCCTTTGCAGCCCTTATGAATTGTGGAGAGCTGGAAACAAGGAAGATATCATCCCCGACAAAATTTCTTTCGGATCTTGCAGTCAGAATAGCTTCCTTAACGATTTCTGCAGGATTGATGTTTACGTTTCCATATGCACCAAACGAGAAATAATCTCTAAGCCCCACTTTGTCGAACTTCATCTCGATGACGCGCTTTGGTTCGCCGCAAGCTATCCCCAAAGGGACATCTTTCTTGCGCAGACTATTCAAAAGCTCCCTTGCCCCTTTCATGAATATAGGCTTGTCATAGGAAGGAGAGACATTATAGTAAGTGTAAGGTAAATCTTCTATGTATCTATCAAGCTTTTCCTCTATCTCCTTCTCAGGGGTGTTCTCCTTTTCCAGTATACGGCGCACCGCTTCCTTAGAGGTCAGCCCCTCATAGTCATCAAGATTCACCCGGACTATGACACCATATATGTTCCGTATTGATTCTGATATATACTCTGAAATATCTTTTGAATCGTGTATAAGCGTTTGGTTGACATCGAATAAGACAAGTCTGCCCATTTAATTACCAATAACATTATTGCATGAAAAGGATTTATTCTTTTGCGG
>CAYWXC010000044.1:0-3290 GCA_964462345.1 Microcaldota archaeon
GCTGCCCTGTGATCCGCATGGTTCAGTCTCATCCTTGAAGGATAGTAAATTGTTGAGGGATCTGTAGTCATGACAATATCAGGCTTAAGCATTCGTACATGACGGACAATCTCCTTCTTTAGTGCATAATCCGGAGAAAGCTCTGCATCCCTGTGGTTTAGAAAGAAAACATCTTTGACACCGAGAACCCTTGAAGCATTGATCTCTTCCTCGCGCCTGATCTTCGCAATTTCCTCTCTGGATTTTGATGGGTCAGTAGTACCAAGAGATCCGTCAGTGCATACTAAATAATAGAACTCTGCTCCCTCTTCAATCCATTTTGCTATTGTACCTCCAGCAGCGAACTCAAGATCATCAGGATGTGCAAATACTCCTAGCATCTTCTTCTCATTAGGATTCATTTCATCTATTTGCTCACCTTCCTTTCATTCTGAAGAACACTATTATGAGTATTATTATGACGATCAGGATTATCGCTGCGAGTATGTACATGTTAGTTATTGTGGGCGTGCTTGATTGTGGTGTTTGGCTTGTCTGGTTTATCGTTGTTGTCTGATTATATGGAAGTGGCTCTGCAAAGACCCATAATACGGGCTTGAAGAATTGCGTATTTGCCATTGTGCCATTAATATTATGTATCCATTTATCTTCTCCCAGATAAGATCCTCCGGAATATATGCCTGTCGAACTATTGAAAGTTCCACCAAAATATGTCCAAGAAGTGAGACTTGATGGAGCCCTTACGATGCTGATAGGGGCACGGGGATTGCCAGAGAAGTCGACAAAGGATATTGATGCATTAATCTCGTGGTTTGCCTCAAAGGCATATGCATAAGTAGGCAAATATGTTAAACTTGGAGATGAGAGATTCTTGAATGAGAATGTTATGAGAGTAAAGTTGTATATCGAGAAGGTCTTGCTTCCTTCCTGCATGTACGTCCCAGGAAGCACTGTTACAGAGATATTCCCAACAGTAACATTAAAGGATCTTGATGATGACGCATTGACAAGTATTGTATTGCTTGCTATGGCTCTGAACGTTGCTATAGTGGAGTTTCCAGAAGTATGTGTAGTAGTTGAATTTGAATGAGAATATGTCCCAGATATAGGAACGTTTATCATAAGAGTTACATTGTTTGTTGAAGGGTCGTCTCCGCTTGCATAGAAGACCAATGGATATGTACCCTTCAGAATGTTTCCAGAGACAGATATTGCAATGTTACCCGAATAACTTGGATCCCCTATCGAAGGGCTTATTGATGCGTTAATTTCAGAATTATTATTTATTACACGCACTTCTGTTCCCCAAGTGTAGCCACTCGCAAGTGTTACGTTGAATCCAAGAGTTGCGGAATTTCCAGGATATATGGTAATAGAGTTGCCAGTCAGGCTTAGTGATGATGCACCGTAACCAGTCTGGGCGATAATAACTCCTGAAAAAAATATTAGAAACAAAGCAGCATAAAGATCTGTACGCATCTTGCGCATTAAATCACTCGGTTATAATCAGAAAGAAAAAGATAAAAAGCCTTTCCAAATTCTTAACCGCATCAGTATGACAATTTCTCGGATCTCGAATTGATCTCTTCAGATACTGCTTTGAGAAACTCGTCAAGCCCTATTCCATTTTTCTGGATATTGCTTCTTGTCCTGACAGATATTCTCTCGTTTTCCACTTCCCTTTTCCCAACAATGATTGTGTATGGTATTTCTTGCAGCTTTGAATCGCGGATTTTATACTCGAGAGTTTTATCAGATACATCGAGCTCGGCCCTAATATGTGCTTCCTTGAGCAAATCGCATACCTTCGCAGCATAATCCGCAGCCTGCTCAGAAATTGATATCACGCGTGCTTGCACAGGTGCTATCCAAGTAGGGAACTTGCCCTGGTAATGCTCGGTCAGTATGCCTATAAATCTCTCAAGGCTTCCAAGAGCCGCCCTGTGTATTATGATAGGAGTATGCGCTTTTCCATCTTCCCCTGCGTACTCGAGGCCGAAGCGTATGGGCATCTGGTAATCGACCTGTATTGTTGCGCATTGCCATATCCTTCCTATAGAATCAAAGACATCGAAATCTATTTTTGGACCATAGAATGCTCCCTCCTTCTCTTTAACTTCATATTCCATGTTGTTTGCTTTCAATGCCGCTTTAAGTGCCTCAGTTGCCTTTTCCCACAAAGCTTCATCCCCAATATGATCGTCAGGCATGGTTGATAGCTTTGCTGCAAACTTCATTCCGAATACAGAGTAAACTTCTTTCACAAGGCCAAGGAACATGCTCACTTCGTTCCCTATCTGTTCTTCTGTTACAAATATATGGCCGTCATCCTGCGTCAATTCCTTGACTCTGAAAAGTCCAGTAACTGCCCCGCTGAGCTCTTTCCTATAAAGCTTGTCAAATATTGCAGTCCTGAATGGAAGCTCTCTGTAGCTCCATTTCCTTGATTTATAGATCAATATAGTTGAAGGGCAGTTCATCGGCTTAAGGCCAACGCTCCCGAAATCAGAATCGAAGAGAAACATATCTCCCTTGTAATGCTCTGCATGCCCACTAACATACCATAGTGCAACATTATTCAGGCTGGGAGTGCTTATCTCCAGATATCCCTGCTTCTCCTCCAATGACCTTATGAATCCCATTAGCATCCTGTATATAACATGTCCTTTAGGATGCCAGTATACCATCGCAGGAGATACTTCCTGGAAGCTATAAAGGTCAAGACGTTCTCCTATAGTCCTATGGTCCGTCTGTGGCAACCCTGACCAATCGCTCTTGCGGACTATCGCAGTATTAACACTCGTAGGCTTTGCTTTTGTATAAGTCTTGCGTTCTTCATCGCCAGCCCTGTAGCTTCTCGATTGCTCTGCTAATGGATGTGCCTTGATGTCAAGCTCGAGCTTCTTGTTCCAGCCGAATGGTGCTTTCCATACCTCAATCCCAGAGAGAGATTTAGCTTCTGCATACATAAGATCTAGTATCTGCATGGCTTCTTTGGGGCTTGCGAGATTGCCGCTCAAATGCGCAAAGGGATATATCAAAAGTTTCTTTCTTGCGAGCTTCTTCATGAAGGTATCAGTATCTTGTATCGCCTTTTTGGCAATCTCTTTATCATCACCATCCTCAACTGTCGTAAATATTACTAGAATGTCTTCAAGGCTGACCTTCTCTTTCTTTACATCCTCATATATGCTAGCTTCGGGCTTTATGGGCTCATAGCTCACATTGTTTACATCAAACTGGAGTATTCTCATCTTAGCACCCTTAAGTATAATTTCACGACCAACTCT
>CAYWXC010000044.1:3390-5214 GCA_964462345.1 Microcaldota archaeon
TTTAATGCTGAACCAGCTGATTTCCCAAGAATTACTGATCCCGAGAGATCTATTCTGTTTGGAAGCAACCAGCCATACCAAGACCTTTATTTATTATTAACTGGATCTGAAACTTATATAAAGATTATCTACCAACTCAGTATGCTGCTTTCTTTATCTTACGCACTGCTGGAGATCTTCGATGGAAAAACGGAACTTTATTGTAACTGGAGGAGCGGGATATATTGGAGGATATCTTGTAGATAGTCTCGTTGAAGAAGGAAATACTATATCGATAGATAACCTGGCTTCTGGGAAACATGTTAATAAAAAAGCTTTGGCAATCAAATGTGACCTTAGGAATGAAGAAGCAATTAATTCACTAAATCTACCAAGCGAGTCCGTGATCTTCCATCTTGCCGCAAATCCAAATGTGAAAGAGTCAATGACGCGAATCACTGAACACTATGGAAATGATGTTACAGCAACCCTAAATGCTCTTGAACTTGCCAGAAGGATAGATTCTGAGAAGATCGTATTCGCATCGACATCCGCAGTTTATGGCGATGCAGAGAGACCAACTCCAGAGAATGCGCAATTAAAGCCCATATCCAACTACGGCTTATTCAAGAGCATTGGAGAAGAAATGGTAAATTTCTATTCGGAAAATTACGGAATCAATTCCTGCATACTCAGATTTGCCAATGTTGTTGGGGGAAGAGCAAGCCATGGAATAATCCCTGATTTTATTAGGAAGCTAGAGAAAGAAAGATCCAGATTGGAGATATTGGGAGATGGAAGACAGCGTAAAAGTTATATTTATATAAAAGATGTGATAAAGGCCTTACTGCTCGCAGCACAAAAAAGAGGGCTTGCGGAGACATTCAATGTTGGAAATGTTGATACTGTGAGCGTTGAGGAAATAGCAGGCATAATAGAAGGGGCCATGAGTCTTAAGCCCAAACATTATTACGTAGATAAATACAATGGCAGAGGATGGCCAGGAGATGTAAAGGAGATGCTTCTCGACATTAGAAAGATTTCGAAGCTTGGGTGGAAGCCAAGCATGAATTCATCTGATGCAATCTTGAAGGCAACAGAGGATCTGCTTACAAAGATATAGGGTGTTAGTATGAGAGTCGCTTTGATAGGAAGCAGGGGAGATTTTAGCAAGGCAAATGGCAGAGGGGTCCATAGGTATATGTACGAGCTTTATAATGGGATGAAGAGTAGTGAGAAAGACATTACAATAGAGAAAATAGAGACACCCAGTTTCCCAATAATACACACTGTATTTGGGCTTACATTCCTCTTTGCAAATCTTTTCAAGGACTTCAACAATTATGATATAGTGCATAACCTAAGTTTAAAGCCTTTCTTCAATCTTCGAAGAAAGAGTTATGTTTTAATAAGCACTGTACACGACCTAGCTAGATTTGAGAGGGGAGAGCTTGGAGATACAGGAAAACAGAGCATAAAGATGAAACTATGGAAAAGTATAACAGTCAATCTAAGCTTCGCATCCGTCTTGCGTTCCGATGCAATAATAGCTTGCAGCAGCCTCACAAAAAAGGATCTAGCATCCTTATTTGGATTTGATAAGGAAAAGATATTTGTTGTTAATTTAGGAAGTGGGGATAAGAGGTTCTTTTCGAGACTCAAGGCAAAACCGCGCAAGAAAACATTCACATTAGGATATATGGGCTCATTCTTAAAGAAGAAGAATGTCGAGTTTGCAATTAAGTCGTTCAAAAAGGTAAAGGGAGATGAATTCAGGTTTGAGGTTTGGGGGAAGAAGGCATATGAGTATGAGAATCTTGTTGAACTAGCCAAAGACGATAATCG
>CAYWXC010000045.1:0-5165 GCA_964462345.1 Microcaldota archaeon
AATATGACTGAGAAAAACATCCACATCTTGAGGCGTGCAGCCTCTGGAACCATGCTTTTCAAACCTCCACCTCATAAATATCTATTAACCATTGCCATCACAAGCCCAAACATTACTTGAATGTTGCTACCCACGTATGCGCTGTCTTTTTTTACATAAAACCCTATAACCTCTATTATCAATCCCATAATCACGATTACGAGCAGTATATTGTTCTGTCTGACAAGGCCCTCTAAACTCTGATCCCTCCAATTCATTATTATGAGAATAACAGCTACTGCAGACATCAAAAACGCGCCAACATCATAGATAAGATAGCTGCTCATCCCTGCCTCTCCCCACCAATTGCTTAGCAGAGTTGCAAGAACCAGTAGCAGTCCGAGAAAAAGAAAGACATATCTCGTTGCTATTTCAGAATCTTTCGTGTGCTTTACCATTTATACACCAATCCCATGATCCCACAAGGTTGTATCACAAGGCTTTCACGACCTCCTCTTGTTATCTTTAAAGTAAGATACCACTGCTGATATTATTAAAAGTATTGCGGATATTATGACAACCTCTCTAAACCCTTTCATGTAAGAACTGCCTATCGCCTCTGGAAAGAATGTCAGGTTTGTTATCTTGCTTATTATGCTTCTGGAAAGGCTTGATGAGACCTCTGGAAAGCCTGCTAGTATCGATGAAACTGGATTGTATCCCAAAAGTGCAGAGAAAAGGGCTTCTGTGGGGCTAATTGAAGATATGTACGGGATGATGCTGCTTGGCGCTCCAGAAGAGTGCAGCGTGGAAGCTAGGGCGATTGGAAGTGCTCCTCCCATGGTGGTAAATATTATCGCGAAGTAAACTGGAAAGCTTATTGCCATAGCGCAATTTGTTATGGTTGTCCTCATTCCAGACGCAACGCTTCTTCTCTTTTTGGGCACTGAACTCATTATGTCCGCAGTGTTTGGGGAAGAGAAGAGCGCCATACCTGCTCCTATTATGAAGAGCGCAGGAACAAACCAAATGTAATTGAAATTGTATGGCATTAATGTTAATAAGAGAAATCCAATAGCTGTCGCGATAAGGCCTCCAGTAGTGAATAGTCTGCCACCATATCTATCTGAGAGATAACCGCTAATAGGTCCCATTGCGATAAATGCGAGCATGAATGGCATCGTATAAATTCCTGACCAGAAGGGCGTCGAAGCATACGAGAACCCATTAAGTGGAAGCCAGATGCCTTGGAAAAGCATGATAAGAACAAGAATCAGCCCTTGCCTCGTAAGTGATACAATAAATAATGAGAGATTGCCTGTCCAGAAATCTCTTATTTTGAATAGAGAGATATCAAACATCGGCTCCTTAATCTTTCCTTCTATAATCACGAATCCTGCGAGAGCAACAATACCAACCACTACGCTTCCTATAACAAGTGGGTTTGTCCATCCTTCGTTCGATTTACCATAAGGCACGAGGCCATATGTTATCCCTATCAATATGAGCAACAGCGCAATTACAAAGACAAAATTCCCAAGCCAGTCAATCCGAACCCTCCTCTTTTTGATGGTCTCTTTAAGAGAGACATATGACCAGATTATGCCTACCATACCAAAAGGAATGTTGATTATGAATATGAGATTCCAGCTTATGCTTGCAAAAAGCCCTCCTAGAAACAATCCCAGTATGGTCCCCGCAACGCTCGATATCTGGTTAAGCCCCATTGCCTTCCCTCTCTCTTTAATCGGGAAATAATCTGTTAGTATTGCGGGTCCATTCACCATAAGGAGACCTCCACCAACTGCCTGGACCATTCTGTAAATTATAAGTTCTAGAATTCCAGCATCTCCTTTTATAGCAACTGCAGAGAGAAGCACTGATGCAATTGTAAATATTACAAATCCAACATTGTAAAGCTTGACTCTTCCAAGCATGTCGGACAATCTGCCAAAGGTTACTACCATAGTCGAAGTGACTATAAGGTAGCCAGTGATAAGCCATATGATGTAAGAAATAGCATCCGGAGCTCCGGAACTGAACTGAAAAGCGTTGAATATGGCCGGCATTGCCACTATTATCATTGTAATATTCATTGTACTTAAAAGCGTGGAAAGTATAGTATTAGATAACGCAACCCATTTATCTTTCATCCCAAAACCAATTGTGAGAGGCCTACTAAGCCGATATAAACTCTATACAAATATATAAAATGTTTTGTATCTACTCTTCAGCAACCAGCTCTTCGTCTATCTTTTCATTTTCGTTCTCATTCTCCTTGAAGAGATTCTCATATCTGCCTTCTATAATCTTTCCAAGGGCTTTCTTAATCTCCTCTTTTTCTTTTCCTGTTATATCGCTAAGGTCCGAAGAGAGTTGGTTTACATATCTCATTATTGTCTTATACTTGGACTCTTGCAGGTTTCTGTTCTTTATTCCCTTTATGTACCTGTTTATGCTTCTGGCGCAATCCATCACCGCAAGCTTTATCTCGTCTATTATCTCCTCTTCTTGTGCTATTGCCTGTTTTCCAACTCCTGAATATGGTATGTAAACTCCAGAAACATTTACGAAGACGCTAACAGGCTCCTCATCGAAATTGTTTATTCCGTATCTTTTCCACTGTATGCCCTTTACCGCTTCTGTTATCGCGCAGCTCGATCCATCAAACAGAAGAGGAACTTTGTTTGCGAATCTTAAGACATTACCGCTAGCGCTTCCGTCGCTTCCTGCCTTTCCAGCTCCTCCGCCATAAGCTATTCCTGCCTCAACTACGAATGGAATACCTCCACGGAATACCCTAGGCTTTCTCTCAAGCACGCTTATAAATTCTGGATTTAATATGTTTTGAATCGCGATTTTGATCTGCCCTTCCTCTATTGGGGATACAGAATCCAATTCTGGAGCTATCCACTTGATCTTTTTGAATGCATTCACTATGCTCTCCGCATCGTCCCATGTCAGGCTCCTAGGTTCCTTATTCAAATCAAGCGATGGCACAAGCTCCTTTAGCTCTGCGACCTTTGCCTGAGAGACTCTTGAGAACGTATCAACTAGAAACTGCGAGATCTTCCTGCTGCTGCTTCTATGCGCAAATTCCAGAAGATCATTTGTACCGACTCCGAGCGGATGCGGCTTTATTAGCTTAGGCTTCTTTGGCATTTCCTCCACAGCCCTTGGAAAGACTACCTCTTTTCCATCTGGTTCGAGAAGTTTCAGGCTAATGTGTGGATTAGAAAGGGCGGTTCTCTTAAGATACTCATAAACCCCATGGTCACTCCTCTCATATTTGACATCTCCGAACTCCCCATATATTGATAAGCCTCTCTCTACGCCTTCTACATTCTTAACGTTCTCTACCAAAGGCGAATTTGTCTTTATGTCTATGCTAATATCACATTCAAAGTTCTGCCTTCCAGTAGCTGAGATGACATGTATTGGCTTTCCTGTTGTTATAAGTGCAAACAATGTGCAGCCAGCAGCCCCTATTCCTTGCTGCCCTCTCTGTTGGATGTATCTATGGAACTTTGTTCCGGCAAGCACTCTCGCAAGCGCCTTTCCAACCATCTTTATTGGTATTCCAGGTCCGTTATCTTTCACAAGGACACTGTACTTGCTCTCGGATATCTGCTTTATCTCGACAGAGATATCTGGAAGTATGCCTGCTTCTTCGCAAGCATCGAGCGAATTTGTTACGTATTCATGTACTATTGTTGTAAGTGACTTTACCTTTCCTGAATAACCGAGCATCTGGCTGTTCTTCCTAAAGAACTCTGATATTGAATGCTCTTTAAACTCTGAAAATATTTCCTCAGCGCTCACATTAGATTCCGACATTATAACCACCTTCTCTGCTTTTCCTGCGCTCATTTTCCATGAGCTTGTATGCCTTCTTGTGCGTACCTCCGTTTATAAGGACTTGTACGGCTGCCATGGCGATGTCAATTTCCTGTATTGTGCCTATCATGCTTATCCTACTGCCATACACTGCAAGATCCGATCCACTTACCTCTTCTATGTATGTCTTTGTCTTACCATCGCTCCCTATGAGTCTAGCCTTTATCCTTCTGACCTGCTCCCTATTCTTAAAGAGCTCCTTCAAGCTTATGCTTTTCATAAAATAATCTTCATTCAGGAGCTTCCTTGCCACTCTCAAGTCAAACCCCCTGCCAAAAGCCTCTATAACAGCCTTTGCGTTGTACTCATCATACGCCTCCCCTTCTATTGTAAGCTCATTATCTTCTCCCTTAGCTATCTTGCATTTAAGCTCTTCTTCAAGTCTTTTTATGAATGCTCTATCTATCATTTCGAATCTTTTTTGCGGTATTGATATCTGCTCCATATTCAATCTTCCTTCCTGCTCGGCTCTCCCTTTCGTAGGCAGAATAATGATTGTCGCCAATCTTTTTATATTTATTTGTAGAATTCTTCTTTATTACAGGCATATCTGGCTTTTCTATTCCTTATATAAGAAAAGGGGAAGTTACACATTACTTGGCAAGATTTAAATATCTTTCTAATTATAATATGATTCAATCGTGATTCTTTCATGCACAGTCCATATGGGAATCATGATGTGAACAAAAGAATTATGAAAATGTGTGATTGTTGGTTTTATGGCAAGACCCTCTGACCAAATGGAAAGAGAGCTTGAAAAGCTCAAAGAAGAGCTAAAGCTTCTCAGCGTAAGGAAAGAAAATCCGCCACTTGATGCTGATCTATCAAATATTATAAAGTACATGATGGAGGAACGGGAGAAGACTAACAAGCTACTGGTAGGAATAACGGAGCGGATAAAGAAACTAGAAGAAGAACTAGGCAACACTACCTATGAAGAAAGCAATCAATACTCCGTTATAGAGAACAGGGAGATACCGATATCTGGACTCGATGCCAAAATTCTCGGTTTCGTGCAAGCCAAAGGAATGGCATGCGCAGAAGATGTCAAGATCTACATGAGATATAATGGAAAGAACGCAGCGTGTGCAAGGCTAAATAAACTATGCAAGGACGGGCTTCTGGACAAGTTTCAATTGGGTCACAAGGTTTTTTACAAATATGATGCTGGCAAGGCGACTAATACGCTTATAATCTCACCACCAGAATAGAGACGTCTGGTATACCTGCCTTTTCCCCCAAAAGGCAGGTATCCTTCTTCTAAAAATAAGCGTGCCAGTTCTCCCTTT
>CAYWXC010000046.1:0-5157 GCA_964462345.1 Microcaldota archaeon
GCCAGGTTGTTATGAGATATTGCTTCGTACAAGGGCCCGGTCTCATGAGTTACATTGCCCAATGGGAGAACATGCTCCTTACAGTAAGCGTTCCCTTGTGGTGATTTGCTCGTCGAGTTTTCTCCTCCAGTCACATGTGCAAGGTAAACAAATAGATAATGCTTTGGATAGTAGAGACTCGAATTGGGGATATCTAGCCAGCAGGGCATAGTTCCAGATGAGTTGCTCATCGATTCGGAATATGCGGTCCAATTCAGGCTTGCATTCTCTTGCAGTAGATTAACAAGAGTGTTTGTGGAATTGCTTATAACACATCCTGGACCGACGACTCCTCCGCAATCCCCTGCTCCGCCATTTATTGTTCCTGCAATAAGAGCTATATAATTGGGAAGACTTGGATGCGCTACACCATAATAATCTGCAGCGAAGGCATACTGTTTGATTATATGGCTTTGATATGGAGCACTAACATTGCCGACTATAAAATTGACCGGCTTGTTCTCCATGTATACTACGATTATGTGTCTAATGCTAGGCCAGTTGATTGAGAGAGAGTTAGATGCAGTATCATTTATTGTAAGGTTTAATGTGAACTCCCCTTCAATGACATTTGATCCAGGCAAGTCTATCATTGTATTTCCAGAGACATTTGAACCAAGAGGAAGTCCATTATAGTAAGTGAATAGAATCTGGTTTGAGGAGATTACGTTTACACCTATGCCCATCTCGTTTCCTGTGAATGAGAAAGAACCAACATCTCCAGTTATAGTATTCCCAGATATGCCATTACTAACATTTTGTGAGAAGTATATCCAGTTTGCAGTATAAGGGGCTATCCCACCAGATATGCCATTTACAGTTATTACAAACTCTTGCCCTATGTCCACTATTGAGTTTGATATGCTTACTGAGGAACAGGACATGCTCCCGATAGCGTGAGCTCCAGTGCAAGGAAGTATCGCGGCCGCAGTATTGAGATTGGATAGCGCGAAGAATGTCACCAGCAATAAAAATATTGCTTTAAAGGCGTTAACATTGCCCATCAATATCAGAAAATAATTGCATATTGATGCTATAATCTTATCTTCTTTTGAGCAGTCAGCTTGCTAAATATTTGTATAGTAATAGAAATTTCTGTTCTTAAGCTAACCTTTTCTGGTAGAACTGATGCTTCAATAAGGTGCTGCTCTTTATCCATTCTGTCACTGGTATGTCTAGCTTTGTTGATGCATAGTTTAGCGCTTCTTTGAGGCTAGCGAAGTTTTTGGGAACACCTTTCAAAGTCTCTCTCACATGTTCCCTTACATTCCATACCCCTACAGGCATAATATAACCTTCGTGAACCTCTCTCAGAATCAGAACCTTTGCTTGAGATTTGAGCTTGTCTAATAGCTCCGATACGGCGAGCCTTGCAGCATAGTAACATCCGCCTATCTCTGCGTAGGTCTTCCTACCACCATAAGGCTCGTATGATGCACCTATGTCTATTGACATGCCATTGGGATTCCAGGAAGTATTTGGATACCATGCTTCAATAGACTCGTACTCCCACTCCCCAGGAACCATTATTATTATCCATCTGTTATCAAGAGCGACGCTCTCGAAAAGCATTACGCTATCTATTGGCTTGCTCTCCTTTATTGTCTTAAGCTTGTATTTCGATAGAGTGTCATCAACAGCAGTTATTCCCCACCGCGTTGGTACGAACTTCCTGTTCTTGCCCACGCCTATGGCTCCGGAAGAAAGAGCTTTTTGAATCTTTGAGACAAGAACACCTTTCTCATAGAGATCGATCATGGCTTTTGTGGCATTCATTGCCGTATCAAAATGGGCGGCCTCGACTTTCTGGTTTGCTTTAGTGTTTCCAAGTCTCATCTCCTTCATCTGTGCGCTTGGGCCGAATGGCTGGCTGTTTTCACTGAAACTAACATTCAATGAAGGCTTATACTTAAGCATCGCATCGACATCAGTGCATTTGTCAGCTATTGCAAGCTCCCGGACCATATCCTCAACCCTTCCTTCTATTGAGTTCACCTTTGTTTTATGCATGCCTCTGACAAGAAGCGACCTGTATTCTACGATCTCAGGTATGCTCTTACCAACCCACTGCTCAGGAGTTCCCATTACCATCGTATCTCCAAATTGAGGAGGTATTAATGGCCCAATGAAGACATTTGGATAGCCGATCCTGCCAACAAAGATATCTGGAGGCGAGGATCCTGCTATCTCCTCTTTTTGAATAAGCTCAAGAGTCTTGAATCTATAATAGCGCTTGATGAAAGATGGGTCGCGCATGTTGATATATACGGAATTGTCCCTGCGGATGTTGTAGTTGTACTGCATATCAACCCCAATAAGAATGTGCTGAGAAGGAATAAAACCCTTTTGAGAATACTCATCCCAATGAGGACAAAAGGGAATATATCTTGAGAGCGTCGCTCTTGTCCACTATGAGTATTGTGTCCGTGTAGAAAGATATGAATTCCTTCACATTTATCTTTTGCTGGGCCAGAAGCGAGGCCAAGTATGCAACAACTCCAGAAGTGCTTTCTATATCTTCTCCTGAGCGAATTATCACAGCCGAAGCATCAGAGTACTGCTTCAACAGATCTGCTTTCTTTAACAGAGCTCTTGGCGGTTCCTCCTTAAATAGGTATATATAAAGGCCATCGCTGCCTATTTCCACCATAGATTTGGTATTGATTTTGCTCCTTGATATTGCAACGGAGACGCCATCAGTCAAACTAACCCTGCTTTTATGCAGAAGAGATAGTATATTCCGTTCTTCCTTCTTTTCCCTAGACCCTAATTCTATGGCATATCTTCTTAATGCAGCCTTTGTGGCATTTGTATTGGAGATGCCAGTCTCCTTGCAGATGATTCGAGATAGTTTGCTCAGGTTAACTATGCCTTTCCCTAATGCTTCAAGCGCATAGGGCTTGTTCTTGAGATATTTCCTTACTTCTTCTGCGATCTTTTCCATTTGTTACCACGTGCAATTATTCAGGATATGTATCATATAGTACATTCATGTAACAATTATATAAATGTTTTTTCTCAAATCAGAGATATTCGAGTTGAATTGTTGAATGGCACAGCCCTTGATCTTACCACAATGCATCTTGCTTGAGAGAAAAAACTTGAAGAGATTCGTGAAAATACGTTCGGCAAGAAACTCGGATTTGCAAACAATACTCAAGTTGGTAAATGACGAGGCCGAAAAGACATCGGGAATTACGGTGCTTAGGGTATCACCTGAGGAAGTAGGCGCGTGGATAAATTCAGGGCTCGCGTACGTTGCGGAATTTGACGGAGAGATAATAGGACATGTTAGCATAAATTCGTGGAAGAAGCTAAGGTATGGCGAACTTAGGTCCTTCGTCGTAATAGATAAATATAGGATGCTTGGAATTGGATCATTGCTCTTATCACAGATTATTCAGGATGTGATAGATTATCACGCAGAGATCGATGTGCTCATAGCTTTTTCGATGAATGAGTTGTCACGCCCTTATGGTATATTTGATTCGCTAGGATTTGATAAGATAGCTTTTTCAAATCTGCTACTGTTATTGCAAAAGAGTAAAGAGGGATCGATCAGCAAAAAAGTGTATGTGAAACAATTGAGCTTGATCAGATGGTCCAAGAGGAGATGGTACAATAATGGAAGATAATCCCATTAATATTTTATAGGAGCGTATCCAATAAAGGTTTGTGTGTTTATGGATAGCTTTTCGTCAAGAGTCAAAAGAGTATTTGGAAATTGTAATAAGGACTTGGAACATATTGTAATAGCAAATACAGGCATTGCAGATCCTAATTTCCTTTACATAACTGGTTTCACTAGCGGACTCTTTGAATACAGTTACTTACTAATCTCCAAAAGATCTGTCACTTTGCTAACTTCAATATTGGAATATCAAACTGCTTTGTCAGAAGCTCCCAGTGGAATGGAAGTTAAGTGCATAAACAACTCGAAAGAGCTCTCAGAGCACTTGGAGAAGTTTGCTGAAGGAAAAACATTGGGCATCAATGAAGGATTCGTCCCTTATTTAATGTACAAGGGAATCAAAAAGAGAGCTAAACCAAAGAAGATCGTAGACATTTCAGAAGCATTCTCTAAAGCAAGGCTAATCAAGGATGAAGAAGAGATCTCGCGTATCAGGAAAGCTGCAGGAATAACGAAACTGGCCTTGGTTTTAATACAAAAAGAATTTGTTGAAGGCATGACTGAAATGCAGCTTGCATCGAAGTTTGATAGTTTATCATCGTCCCTCGGGTCAGAAGAGCCATCGTTTAAGACCATAGTCTGCTTTGGAAAGAATGCTGCCTTGCCACATCATTTCCCAGATGATACAAAACTAAGGAGAGGAGACTTCGTATTAATAGATGCGGGGGCAAAGGTAAAGAACTACTGTTCCGACCTTACAAGAACGTTCATATTTGGAGAAGAAGTGCTTAAGGAAAACAATTATTACATCGAAAAGAAGAGGATGTATGATACGGTTAAGCAAGCGCAGCTTAAGGCAATACGGGCAATAAAACCAGGGCTTAAAGGCAAAGATATACATAATATAGCGCAAGAGTATATAGATAGTGCATTCTCAGGAGAGTATAAGGGCAAATTTATACATTCCTTAGGGCATTCCGTGGGAATAGAGGTGCATGACGGACAGGGATTCTCTCCGAACTCAGATCTCGTGCTCAAGCCAGGCATGATAATAAGCGTTGAGCCAGGAATATATGTTACAGATTTCGGAGGAGTCAGAATAGAAGACGATATTCTTGTAGATGAAAATGGAGCGCTGGTTCTCTGATTAAATGGGGAGTTCTGCTAGCTTGGTAGGCTTCAGCCTTCGGGAGGCTGCGACCCGTGTTCAAATCACGGACTCCCCGTTTTAAAAAAAATTTAGAAATAAGCTTTTATACACGCACTTTTCACATTTATTCGTGGAAATGCCTCAAAAATATATAAGAAGATGCTGTGGAGAGCAATGCTCACGGTCCTGATAATAGGGATTGCGCTTGTAGGCTCCCTGATTTACATAGCATTCTATTCAACAGGGCTTAACATATTCCAAGACATCGTTGTTGTGATAGTGGCGCTAATCATAGCGGTTGTCATAATAAGCATACTCTGGATGCTTTGGTGGATGC
>CAYWXC010000047.1:0-5117 GCA_964462345.1 Microcaldota archaeon
CGAAGATAAAAGAAAGGTGAAAAAGCTACTCTTATTCTTTAACTATTGCCTTTTCCCTTTCTCTGGATGCGAGGACCCTAGCGGTCTCTGTGCTCTTAGGATAATGCTTTACGAACTCTCTTCCTCTCCTTTTGACATCTCTCTCTGCTTTCTCAGCACTAAAGAAGCCCACGAGATATTCGGATGCAAACTTGGCATCAAACTTCTTGCATGAAAATATGTCTATAGATGCGAATTGATCTGCAGGGAATGTGTGTATTGTAATATGGCTCTCAACCAGGATAACAAATCCAGTAACGCCTCCCTGGTCAAATGAATTCTCCATCTTTGGGATCTGAGTCACATTAGGGTCCGAGAACTTGTGCATGCCTATCATTCCTGGAAGCTCATCGAGAAGCTTGTATATCTTCTCGTGATCGTTCAAAGAATCCTTGTCACAGCCGTACAGATCCAAAGTTAGATGTGGTCCGAACAATTTTTACACCAATTTATAACATAATAATTCTTCAGCATGAATAAGATTAGACACTATGATTTTCATGGAATTTGTAGAAGCAACCATATGCATATCGGGTTCCTAAAGATAAAGAAAATCTCATCTCTTGAAGTATAAATATAATTAGATATAAAAATATTATGGTCTTTTGGGGCTTATTTTCATACATATTCTGGGTGAAAAACACAGCAAAAACAACGTCGGAAACCTATAAATATGAATAAAGGCGATTTAATATTGCTTTTGCGAATTCTAAAATGAATGCTGATTAAATGATTATACAAGAACTCAAGGGAAAGATTCCAGAGGAGCTGATAGAAAGTGCTTCAAGGAGGGGAATCTCTTCGCTAACGCCGCCACAGGAGATGGCCGTAGATGCGGGTCTTCTAAAGAGGAAGAATATAGTCATAGCAGCTCCAACAGCGAGCGGAAAGACCTTCATAGCAGAGCTGGCAATGATAAAGAGCATAATATGGGACAGGAAGAAAGCGATATACGTGGCTCCAATGAGGGCCCTTGTCTCGGAAAAGTTCAATGACTTCAAGGAAGCATACCCTTATCTCAAAGCAGCGATCTCGATAGGCGATCTAGATTCCCTTGACATGTGGCTTGAAAAATACGATATGATATTTGTATCGACAGAGAAGCTGGACAGTTTGATAAGGCATGGAATAGACTGGCTGAGCTTAATAGGCACCGTTGTGATAGACGAAGTTCACATGATAGACGATGCCGGCAGAGGGCCTACACTCGAAATACTCATAGCAAAGCTCAGAAGGCTCGCCAAAGATGCGCAGATAGTGGCGCTTAGCGCAACAATAGGAAACTCCAGAGAGCTTGCGAGTTGGCTTGGTGCTGGATTGGTTGAGAGCGATTTCCGTCCGGTCATACTGGAAAAGGGGGTAGAGCTAAACGGAACAGTGTATTATCCTGAGAAAGAGGAAAAGCTCCTTGGCAGCCATAAGCTTCCAGAGCTGAGGATAACCCAGGACACATTGGAAAAGGAAAAGCAGCTTCTTATATTTTATAGCACAAGGAGGAACGCCGAATCCGGGGCAGAAAAGCTCTCGGAAGTGACCGAAGCTAAGAGTGCTAAAGACTCTGAAGAGCTCAAAGAGATATCGAAGGAGATCATGGGTGTTCTCGGAAGGCCTACGGATCAATGCGAGAAGCTTGCAAGGCTCGTTGCAAAAGGCGTTGCATTCCATCACAGCGGCCTTGTAAATGAGCAAAGAAAGATCATAGAGGAAGCATTCAAGGCCAACAAGATCAAGGCAATATGCTCCACTACTACGCTTGGCCTTGGGGTAAACCTCCCGGCTCACACTGTGGTTGTTAGAGATACTCATAGATTCGATGGCTTCGGCAGCGAGAAGGTTGGTGTTAATGAGGTGGTACAGCTCTTCGGAAGGGCAGGAAGGCCAAAGTATGACAAGCATGGGAGAGCGCTTCTCATAGCAAGGTCGGAGAGCGAGGCAGATGATCTAACGAAAAGGTATATCACTGCTAGCCTGGATGAGATCACCTCTAAGTTGGGTGCGCTTCCTATGCTAAGGACTCACCTTCTAGCATTCATCTCAACAAGATTCCTGACAAGCACCGAATCGATAGCCGGATTTCTTGAAGAGACATTCTATGGCTATCAATACTCTGATTATTCCAGGCTTAGGTATATAACAGAAGAGATACTGGATGAGCTTGAGAGGTGGGATTTCATCGAGAGAGAAGGGAGCAGATACAAGCCCACAAAGCTCGGCGCAAGGATAAGTGAGCTATATTTGGATCCCTTATCAGCAAAGTGGCTGATAGATGCATTGCCGCACGCCCTTGACGAAGACTCAATCCTATTCATAATATCAAATACATTAGAGATGAGGCCTCATCTTGGCGTAATAAAAGGTGCAGAGGACGAGATAATACCATATATGCCAATATTACGGTCAAGCGAGGTCGAGTATGCTGAAGATCCAGAAAGGGTTCTAAGCACCTCAATGATGCTTAAGGAGTGGATAAGCGAGAAGAGCGAGAGGGAGATAGCGATAAAGTACAGAACAACTCCTGGTGCCATATTCTCAAAGATCACAAATGCCGATTGGCTTCTTTATTCAACAATGGAACTGGCAAGGGTGCTAAAACTCAGAACTTCGAAGATGCTTGAAGTTCGAGTAAGAGTGAAGTATGGAATAAACGAGGAGCTGCTAGATCTGGTGAGATTGGAGCAAGTCGGAAGGGTCAGGGCACGAATTTTATATATGAATGGGTTCAAGAAAGTCGCGGATCTCAAGAAAGAAGGTGCCGAAGAGAAAGTATCTTCTCTATTAGGGTTAGAAGTGGCAAAGAAGATAATGGTGCAGGTAAGGAACCCTTCTGAAAACAGATGATTATTTCTTCTCCTTTCTTTGAGGCTTCTTTTCCTCAACGTCAACAATACCGAGCGAATCCCGAAGCTTTCCCATAAGCCCTTTTCCACTTCCAGAAGGCTGCTTTTCGAGAGGTTCGCTCTCATCCTCTTCCACATATTTTTGATTGATAACATTCTTTTTCGTATTCTTGTTCTCTTGTTTAACTTCAAGAGTGGTGTCAGGCTCTTTGGGCTCCTCAGATTCTCTCATGAGATATGATATTGCCTTTCTGTCCACATTCCTAAATATAAAGACATTGGCATCGCACATTATGGCTTCGTCTATGTCTTTGTCTGAGACGCAGAGGGCGCATCTGAGCTCATCTCTCTTATTCATCTCTATCGATGCTTTGATTGGATCTTTTGGTATAACTGCTACAATATCAAACTTCTTGCTCTTAAGGGACCCTATTGTCAAGTCTGTAAGTCCATCAAGCCCGAATCCGACCTCGCGAAGCTCAATCTCCACGCCTTTCTTCTCTTCTTTCTTCACTCCTTTCAGAAGGCTACCTCCATCAACGAATTCAGTTATAAGCAATATTTTCATATGAACCCCCAAGATATCTCTGCATGATAAACAATTTAAATGTGTATGAGTTCACTAAGTTCAAATACCTAATAAAAAGCAGAGGGGCAAAGATATAAATATGGATGTTACGCCATTATACTTGATAAAGGTGTTTAATTGAGAGGAAGAGAAGGGCTAGTAACATGCGATAACTGCGGTAGAAAGTCTCCAAGAAACAAGGCAGTTTCTTATGAGAAGAACATAAGCTTCGGCACAGATCCCCACAGCGGGAATGTTGTTAGGTTCAGGGAGACCAGAAAAGTCTACTACTGCATAAGCTGCGCAAAGCACAAGGGAATATTCGAGAAAAAGAAAGAAAATGCAATGAGGCTCTCAAACAGAAAGTTTGAGTAATTATAAATAAGGTGAGGAGTTGGCTCTTGATCCCAATGAACTCCTGATATTTAAAAAGAGAGGGATTAAGGTAGAGGTCAAAAAGAAAACCGCTAAACCAGTTGCAGCAAAGGCTCCGGCTCCAAAAGAAAAAGTTGCCGCTGCAGCACCAACTCCTGCATCAAAACCTACTCCTAAACCTGAAGTAAAGTATGAGGAAAAACCAAGTATCGTTGCTCCTAGTCTCGCAAAGCCTTCTGAAAAGGAGAACGAGACTGATATTTACATATCAAAGATGATAAAAGAGGAGGAAGAGAACTCAAAGAAGCTTGGAGAGATCCAAAAGATCGAGGAAGAGCTAGAGCCTGGAGCTTTAAGGATACCTTCAGGAAAGCTGACAAAGAAGGAGAGTTTGAAGTTGGCCAAAGGCAGGACATGTGTAACCCATCCTTGGAGAGATGCATATGCTATCTGCAGTTACTGCAAGAGGCCGTTTTGTTATAGCGACATAGTGGCATATGGGAAGGGATTCTATTGTACTGAGGATATAAGCAAGGTCAGTGCCAGCACTGCAGAGCGCCTGAAGAACTCAATCAATACATTTGCATATGTCTCTGCGGTATTGCTTGTGGCAAATGCAGCTCTCTTATTATATTTCAATCCGCAATCCCTGATAGTAATAAACGAGGTAATGAAGACAGGGCCATTGGAATTCATCAAGTCAATAAACTATGTAAGTTTGGTTTATCTTTCTAATCTCTTCATAATTCTATTCGGTTTCATATCTGCTGCTCTGCTTTTTGCAAACTCTGGAAAAGGCGCAGCGATAGGCGGCCTTGTTGACTCATTCACAATAATAATCACGACTTACGAACTCCTTAATACAAATGCAAATTATCTCTTCGCGGTAAGCGCGATAGCTTTTGTCAGCATAGCTACGATAGCTTTAAGCAGGATGAGTGCCGCAAACAAAGAGTACCAGGAAGAATTAGAGTATCCTAACGTGGAGTGGCCTAAAGTCGAAGGCTTCTGATCCTTTCTCTATTTAATGGTGTATTTATGAAAATACTGAATCCAATGCCACCTTATAATCTATTCGGGCTAGAAGATGCGGATTATGAAAAATCAAAGGTAGTTGTGCTTCCAGTTCCCTACGATTCGACAACATCCTACAAGGCAGGCACTAGGGACGGGCCCCACGCAATAATCGAGGCTAGCAGGAGCATAGAATATTATAGTGAGGAGCTTGACCTTAACATAAGGGATGTTGGCATATACACTCTTGATGAGCTTGCGCCAACTTATAGCTCAGCAAATGC
>CAYWXC010000048.1:0-1452 GCA_964462345.1 Microcaldota archaeon
GTTCGATCTGGGATTCAGAAAAGGCCGTTCCAAGGATCTCTGTGCTATAACTTATTTTGGCGAATCCTTCTCTGGCTCTCTCCCAATGCCTATTCGCCATACTCACTGCTGCTTTTATACCATCAATGCGATTGGATTCGGCTTCTTTAAGCAAGGTACTCATCCTAGCCGAAGCTATCTCAACAATAGATTCACCTCTTTGTCCCAACAACGCCGCATCTCTGATATCGCTTTCACTATATGGATATTTTCCTCTTGCCTCTACCTTAAGCTCTATATTTCTGGCTCTTTCAAATCTCAGAGTCTCACCATCTCAACAAGGAACAGCTAATTTGTATATGCTATTATAGTAATTATATTATATAAATGTTGATTCATTAAAGAGGTATCCGTCAAGTGGTTAAATGCAAGAGGCTGACTTCGACTCACTGCTAAGCACATGCAGGATTCAATTGGCTAGCGGCGAGAGGGAGAAGATAAAGAAAGACATTGAAGAGGTTATCAGATACTTTGATAGCCTGGATTCTATGGACTGCAGCGGCTTTGGGGAGGCTTATCATCCCATACAGATACCTGAGAAAACGCGGGATGATAAGGTGATAGAATGCAGCGAGTCTGACTCTTTTCTGAGAGGCATAAAGACATATAGATTCTACGTAGTGGGTCCTAAGGTATGAGCAGCATAACTGAATTTAATTCAAAAGAAAAGAATGAAAACTACTATGAAACGCTAGTTAAAGAATTATCTTCAATAAACGATGAGTTGAATGCATTCACCACGATTAACGAAGGCATTGCTTCCGGCTATCCTTTCAGTGCAAAAGATAATATCTGCGTGAAGGGATTCGAGTCGGCAGCCTCTTCCCGAATACTTTCTGGCTACAAACCCGGGTTCAATGCGACATCAATAAGCAAACTTCTCTCAAAAGATTTTGGCTTTCTTGGAAAGACCGTGATGGATGAGTTCGGCTTCGGAAGTTTTGGTGTAAATTGCGAGAAGCCTGCAAGAAATCCTTTCAATCCAGAGTATGTCGCTGGCGGATCAAGCAGCGGAGCTGCGGTAGCCGCTTCTATAATGAAGTATCATGTTTCAATAGCCGAGTCTACCGGCGGATCAATATCAACTCCAGCGGCGTTCTGCGGTGTTGTTGGATTTACTCCAACGTATGGCATGATCTCAAGATATGGATTAATAGATTATGCAAATTCTCTAGACAAGATAGGGATAATATCAAGGCACGCTGAGGATATAAAGGATGTTTTCAAAGTAATAAGGGGAGAAGACCCTAAAGATTCTACCTCTATTGGGAAAGAACCCGAAGAGAATAAGAAGGAAAAGATAATTGTTCTGAAAGAAGCTACAGAACATGCTGAAGAAAAAGTCAAGTCAAGCTTTGCCAAACTTCTAAGCAAACTCGAGAATATTGGATACAAGATAGAAGAGAGAAGTTT
>CAYWXC010000048.1:1552-5111 GCA_964462345.1 Microcaldota archaeon
TATTATGGAAAGGCCCTCAGGGCGAGGGCGCTGCTAATCGAGGGAATGAAGAAGCTTCTCAACGATGCTTACCTACTAACTCCAACAATGCCAATAACAACTCCAAAATTCACCGAAGTGAAGGAATTGACTCCTATTCAATCTTACGCTTCAGATATCCTTACAATACCTCCAAATCTTTGCGGCTTCCCGCATATCTCATTCCCATATGATTATGTCGATGGTATGCCTCTCGGAGCACAGCTCGTATCTTCTCACTTCAATGACAATGCAGTTATCGGCTTCGCAGAAGAATGGGAAAAACACTTCGAGTACAAATTTAAGTATAATTTGGGATCCTTATGAAGATTGGACTAGAAATACATGTCTCACTCCCAACAAAGAGCAAACTCTTCTGTGGCTGTAGCAATTCTGCAACAGAGCCAAACTCTGCGTTATGCGAGGTTTGTATGGGACTTCCTGGCTCAAAGCCTGTCTTGAACAAAGGTGCACTGACAATAGCAAAGCGAATCGCAGAAGCGCTAAGAATGAGAATTAACGAGAAAACCTCTTTTGTAAGAAAGGTTTATTTTTATCCAGATCTTCCAAAATCCTATCAAATAACCCAGCTTGACGAGCCCATAGGAACAAGCGGGCATGTTGATATTGATGGCAAGCAGATCCACATAAGAAGGATTCAACTCGAAGAGGACCCAGCAAAGATCGTGCGTGGAGATGATTATACTTTAATAGATTTCAACAGGTCTGGAAGGCCTCTAGTTGAGATAATCACAGAGCCTGAGATTACCAGTGAAGAAGAGCTTAGGGGCTTTATAGCAGAACTCAGAAGCATTCTCTATTACTGCGATGTGGATATAAACGAGGAGATGAAGACCGACCTTAATATCTCTGGAATAGACTCTGAAAAAGGGGAAAGGGTGGAGGTAAAGAATATAACCGGAATAGCTGGCTTGACAGGCGCTCTGCGATATGAGATAACGCGACAGTCTGAGCTTGCAAGAAAAGGTACAAGAGTCGAGCGTGAAACAAGATCATATAACGAGACGGAGATGCGAACCGTCTCAATGAGAAAGAAAGAGACTGAAGAAGAATATGGTCTGATATATGATGCAGACTTGACAGAGTATGATCTCTCAAGGGTTAATTCAGAGAAACCAATAATAGCGAGCAAGGTAGTTCAGGAATACGCGTCCAAGTATGGCTTTGATCCAAAGATACTGCTTGAGCTGATAATGCTCAGCAAGGAATCTCTCTCATTGGTTGAGGCTTCAAAAGGCAAATATCCGGCACAAGCCATAACTGCGGGAATAGAATATCTCAAGAAATACGACAAGATCGATATTTCAAAGGATTCATTCAATTCTTTGCTGAACCTCATAGAAAAAAAAGGCATGGTAAACAAAGAGACGATAGAAAAGATAGAAAGGGGAGAGAAGGTAGGGAGCTACTCTGGAATAAGCGATGAAGAACTTGAAAGGACAATAGAAAGCATGATAAATGAAAAGAGCATCTTATTAAAGGAATACGAGAAAAATAAGAAAGTGTTCAATTTCATAGTAGGGAAAGTTGCAAAAGAGAAAAATCTAGACCCGCGCTATGTCTCAGAGAAGCTAAACAAGGTACTATCCGAAAAATTCGGCTTGATATAATGGAAGAGATTAACTGCGGCAAGATAAGCTTAAATGATGTAGATTCAAAGGTTAGGATGCATGGTTGGTGCAGGCTTATCAGAGATCACGGCGGAAAGCTATTCATAGACATCGCGGATAGGTATGGTATGACCCAGCTTGTATTTGATGTCAGCAAGAATCCAGGGGCGTGGGATCTCGGAAGGGAGTATGTCATAACTGCGGAAGGGACAGTCAAAAAGAGAGAGGAAGAGACCGTAGATAAAAAGAATCCAACTGGGGACGTAGAAGTTCATGTTGAATCATTCGAGATAATAAGCAAGGCAGAGATTCCTCCATTCGAATTGATAGAAGAGAAGAAGAAGTTCCTTGCTGACGAAGAACTCAGGTTGAGATATCGATACATAGATCTAAGGAGAGGGGAGATGGTGAGAAACATCACTCTCAGGCATCTTGTAATGAAGGAGATGAGGGAATTCTTCTATGAGAAAGGCTTCCTTGAATTGGAGATGCCTCTTCTTGTAAAGGATACTTATGAAACTGGATCAAGAACATTTCTTGTTCCATCAAGAGTACACAAAGGCTCATTCTACTCACTTGCCCAATCCCCACAGATATACAAACAGATGAGCATGATCGGCGGCCTTGACAAATACTTCCAGATAGTTAGGTGCTTCAGGGATGAGGATCCGAGAGAGGATAGGCAGCCTGAATTCACGCAGCTTGATTTGGAAGTCTCATTCAAAGATGAGAAATATATACAAGGATTGATAGAAGAAGTGGTAAAAAGAATATTCAAGAATGTCTTACAGAAAGAGATAGAGACTCCTTTCCCTCATCTCTCATATATTGATGCAGTAAACAAGTATGGGAGCGACAAGCCAGATCTTAGGTTCGGAATGGAGATAAAAGACTTTACCGAAGCGATGAAGGAGAGCGATTATCAGATCATAAAGCGAGTGATAAGCAATGGGGGCAAGGTGAAGGGCTTCGCGATAAAGGCTGGCTTTAACGGCGACCAAGGAAAACTCAACAAAAATTACATGCTTAAATTGATAGAAAGTGCGAAAGCCCTCGGCCTTGCAGGGCTGACCTGGACCTATGTAAAGGAGAATACACTCACTTCAGATCCTGAAAGCATAACCAAATCAATAGGCAAAGCTAAAGAGTTCATGATTAAGGAAACAGGGGCGCAGAATGGCGATATAATCATCTTCAGCTCTGATCTCTCCGAGAGCCTGCTTCTCGGCGTTCTTGGCAAGCTGCGAAAGAGCATAGGGGATAAGCTTGAGGATTTCGAGAAAGAGTTCTCATTCGTATGGGTTGACCAATTCCCTCTATTCGAGAAAGACGAGGTTACTGGTAAGCTGAAATCGTCTCACAACCCATTCACCGCACCAACCAGGGAGAGCGAGAAATTCCTTGATTCAGATCCAGAAAAGGTGGTGGGAAGGCAGTATGATCTGGCTTTGAATGGATATGAAATCAGCGGCGGCTCAATAAGAATGCACGATCCCGAGATGCAAAGAAAGGTTCTTGAAAAGATAAACATGGAAGAGGAGAAGATAAACCAGACTTTCGGATTCCTACTAGAAGCACTCTCATATGGTGCACCAATACACGGTGGCATAGCTATGGGGCTTGATAGGTTCGTAGCACTGATATCTGGATCCGAGAACATACGTGACTTTATACTATTCCCGAAGAACAAGAAGCAGGAATTGCTTGTTGATCTCTCCCCCACAAAGATAAGTGTTAAGAGGCTGAAAAACGATTATGGAATAGCCCTCGAACCCGATTCTAAGAAGGAAGAGAAGAAGACAGAATAACTCTCATTCTGGTATGCAAATGAAGAAAGTTTTGATCGAGACATATGGATGCACGCTAAACCAGGCAGACAGCGAAAGCATGGCAAATATCCTCTCAAACTC
>CAYWXC010000049.1:0-5096 GCA_964462345.1 Microcaldota archaeon
ACATAAAGATAAAGGATCCTGTCGAACATTATAAGATGGTGAGGGATTACATAGACAGGCAAGGAAGTTATAGGAGACCTGGGCTGCTCATGCTAAGCGGAGAAGTTTTTGGGGCTAATAAAGAGGAACTTATCACTCCAGCTGCAGCGATGCAGCTTTCTGAGGACTGGATACTGATCCATGACGATGCTGAAGACGACTCTGAATTGAGGAGGGGGAAGCCCGCACTGCATAGGCTGTATGGAATAGAGCAAGCAATAAATGTTGGTGATGCAGGACATGCTGCCATGTGGAGAATGGTTAAAGATTATATTATTAGTGTAGGAATAGAAAGAGGCAACAGGCTCTATGAAAAATTCTATGATATGATAGAATACACTGTAGAAGGCCAATATATAGATACAGATTTCTTTGTTAATATTCGCGATCTGAAGAAAGCTTCGGAAGAGCTTTATTTCAGGATCGTGGAGAGCAAGACCTGTTATTACTCAGTTTATGGACCTCTGCAGCTTGGTGCTATAGTTGCCAACAAGGACCAAAAGACGCTAAATATGTTAAAGGAGATAGGAGCGCCTGCAGGAAGGGCTTTTCAGATAATAGATGATGTTCTTGATATGACTGCAGATGAGAAGCTTTTCGGAAAGAAGAATTATGGAGATCTTTATGAAGGCAAACTTACTTTAATAATACTCAACACATACAAGAATGCCACAGAAGAAGAAAGAAACAAGATAGATAGTATATACAAAAAAAGAAGAAAAGATAGGACTAAAGATGAAGTAGATTTCCTTATAGAAGTTATAAATAAATATGACAGCATTGAATACGCAAAAAGCAGGGCTAAAGAGTATGGTGAAGAAGCGAGGGGAGTTATAGAGAGGTATAAAAGCGCTCTTCCAAATAATGAGTATACAGAAGTTATGCTTTCAGCTGTTGAAGAGCTTTATATGAGAAAGAAGTAAAATGCCAAACAACAATATGCGTTCCCACCCTAAGGCAGTATTTCATATCGTTAGCAGGCTTAGCTTCCGAGTTCGGAATGGGTTCGGGCGTTTCCCTGCTCCTATGGTCGTTTGACAGTTATATATTATCAGGAAAAGTTTAAATAACTTTCAGAAAAATGAGTGTATATAATAAATCCTATTTTTGTGCTGCAGATAAAGAATTCCGCACTTTTCAACCCTTGTTTGGCGTGTTACTATGACTTTCAGAGATAGAGATAATAGAAAGAGCTCATTAAATCCAGATATGAAGTTATTGGAAAGTGCGAGAAGAAGAGAGAATATAGAAAAAGGACGCATAACCTGGGATTATCACGGATCAAGGCTAGCGGAGGAGATAAAGGGGCTAAAAAGAAGAAGGAATGAGATAACCCTCGAATCCCTAAAGATGGTGGGAATTTTGCTCTTTGCTGGCTATATGGCACATGTGACTGTTGAGTCTTACCAAGTACTTAACAAAATAGACCCTTTGCCAACGATGATACCTGCAGAAGGGTGGGACAAGGCAGTAAATATAGCACATGCGGTGATAATAGCATTTGATGGATTTGTTGTGGCTATTGGAGGGTTTGTCTATAATAACTTTAGGAAAAAGTTCTGAGTCAACCCCACATCTCTGCCTTTATGTTTTTTTGATCAACACCCAATGAAAGCAATGCTTGTTTTAAGGCGTTTACGAATGCCGGAGGGCCACAGATATAACTTACCCTATCGACCACATCCGGAGCATATTTCTTAATCATGTCCGCATTGACGTGGCCAGTATCCCCTTTCCAGGTATCATTCTCTTTTGGTCGGGTTACGGTGATTGCTAGTTTCACCCCCAATTCTGAAGTGATCTGGCTTAATTCTTCGTGTTCTATTATGTCATCAGAGTACTTTGTGCTGTATATAAGCACCCCGTCAATATTCTGATTGCGCATCTTTGAGAGGCGAAGCATTGAAAAGAACGGAGCTAGACCAGTGCCTCCGGCAAGAAATAGGAATTTTTTACCTGCATTTATATCAAACTTGAATTGTCCATAAGGTGCAGATACATAGTAGATATCGCCTATCTTTGCGGATTCAAGTTTTGAGGTAAACTTACCATGCACCAAGGATATGAGGAATTCGAGGCTTCCTGATGGAGGGGCGTTTGCTATTGAGAATGCCCTCCCTATTGATTCTCCGGTTTCTGGATTTTTGTAGTAGAGCATTGCAAACATGCCTGGAACAAAATCTATGCTTGTTCCATCTTGTGCTTCGAAAGTGAATGCAGTGACTTCTGGAGTAGATTTCTTAATATTCCTTAATACATAGGGTTTGTTAAGTATCATTTTATCTGCCTTTAGTGTAGGTATTTGCTGCTTGAAGAGGCTTATACGAACTTAGGAAAGTTTAGTTTGACTTTGCGTTTGTGATGCTCTCGACGGTCTTTTCAAACTTCTCTATTGATTTTATTACTTCTTTTAGTTTGGGGTTAATATTATAACCAAGATCATAGCCCCTCTCAGTACGCATGTGAGTAGGTTGAAGGACATTTAAGTTCATGGAAAGATTTCTCAATGTTATTATAAGCGTCTTCCTAGTGAAACTCTTCCCAAGTACTGAATATAACTCTCGAGTTGTCCTCGGAGACTTAAGCATTAATAGCTTAAGAACCGCATAATTAGGTTTGCTGAGCAACTTTCTTATTACCCAGATATCATCATCGCCTTCCCTTTGAATTGATGCTCTTGCCATTTTTATACCTTCTGAATTGACAAGTATAATTAAACATCAAGTTTTATAAACATATACTTGTTGTAAACTTCGTATCCAAAATATATTTGGATGTATCTTGGCTGTTCCTCCATCTAGGCTGCTTTTTTCATATATATATGTAAATATTTATATATCAGAGTAAATATATATGTATGTAGATATTATGTCTGTGCTCAAGGAACTTGATAAGATAATGTGCATAGAAGGAATACACTCCAGTGGATGTGTTTTGATTGAGAGCGAATTCTCAGAGATAATGGCAATTGGCAAAAATAAGATTTATGTTGTTGGGAAAAAACTTGCATCGAAAGAGTTCGCCTTAATAGCTTCAGTGTTAAGACGGATAGAATTAAGATGCAACAGGGAATCAATAGAAGACGCGATGCCTGTGGCACGAGAGTACTTGTCATTGTATTTGGATCCGAAAACTACGGAACGCATTGCACATCTTTCTGCACATCTTTCCAGACAACTCGGAATTATTAGAATAATTGCCTCAGATCCTGACGTTGAAAGGATTATTATAAGAGGTGGAAAGCCGTTGATTATCATAACTAGTAGCAACGGAGCGTGTTTATCAAATGTGAGAATCTTCAGAGGAAATGATCAAGAAATTTTGGCTGTGATACGCGAACTAGGGCTGGAATCAAAAATAGAATTTATAAGATATAATGAAAGAAAGATTATTGGATCAGTTCTTAGATCAAGCGAGGATCATTCGTTCAATGAGAGAAATGCAAAAAGATATCAATCGCATCCGGAGCTACTTGCATATTTGCATATGGCTATCGAGACTGGCAATAATATAGTGGTTTCAGGGCATTTGGGGCGGTTAATGTTTCTTAATTTAATTGCATACCTTGTTCCACAGGAGACAAAGACGCTCATGTCAGGGTATTCTTTGAAAGATTGTAATAATAACAGGAAGTATATTCATGTCAGGGAGGGTAAGTTAGATAAAGAAAGTCTATCCCACCTTGTTGAAGCTGTGAATCCAGATTTGTTGATTCTCGAAGATGCTTCCAGAGAGCTAAAGGCATCATTAAGAATCTCTGAATCTGGCATAAATATCATAGCATCAATTGATGCATGTTCGCGTGATACATTCGGAAAACTGAGATCGTGTGGGATTGATTGGAGAACTATGAGTTCGCTGGATATTCTTATTTTTGTTGATAATGAGGGAAATTACACAATTTCAGAGTGCAATTGGCTTAGCAGAGCGGAGACTTTTGAAGGGAAAGTAATTGATAATGATTTATTGGAAGAGGTACTTATCTTTGGTAGGTCTGTATTCATTGAAAGAAATCTTCCGAAGTCAAAGGTAATTAGAAAATATGCAAGTATCAATGGCCTTTCGCAAAATAGAGCCCTTGATGCTTTTAGAGATAGAATATCTGCACAAGCAAGAGATGGTGCTTACACGGCGCTAGAAGAGGCAAGGCTTTCGTTCGGGTTTTGAGCCGTGAAGGAAGAAATTTAATATGTTGGAGATATGATAGTTTGAGAAAATGGCTAAACCAGAGTGGCTTACAATAAAGCCAGCATCTACAGAGAAATATGCTGAAATAAAAGAGAGCGTACGCTCGGAAGGCTTACATACTGTTTGTGTTGAGGCGCATTGCCCGAATATTTCAGAGTGTTGGAGTGGAGGCACTGCAACATTTATGGTACTTGGAGAGCTTTGTACAAGAGGATGCAGATTCTGCGCTGTTGCAAAAAATGCAAGAGGAGAGGAGCCAGAACATCTCGAGCCGGAAAAACTTGGAAGAATCATCAAGAAGTGGGGGCTCGAGTATGTGGTGATAACCGCAGTTTGCAGAGATGACCTTGAAGACCAGGGGGCAGAACACTTGGCAAGATGTGTAAGCGAAATAAGAAAGATGAATCCAAAGACGATAATAGAGGTACTTTCCCCAGACTTCAGAGGAAATGATGAATGCATTGATACGTTAGTGCGCTCAAGGCCAGATGTTGTTGGAAACAATATAGAAACTGTGAGGCGTCTGAGCCCGGTTGTGAGGGATAGGCGTGCAGGCTATATGCAGACCCTTGAATTTCTTAAAAGAGTAAAGGCCATCGACCCAAGTATATATACAAAATCTGCGATAATGTTGGGTCTCGGAGAGAGCGAAGACGAAATCATAAGTTCATTTAGAGACCTGAGAAGTGCAAAGGTAGATTTCCTTGCTGTTGGGCAATACCTTAGGCCCAGCCATGCACAGATGGAAGTTAAGGAGTATGTGAATCCAAAAAAGTTCGAGCAATTGAAGAGTATTGCTAAGGATATGGGTTTCGGATACGTTGCTGCTGGCCCTTTCGTAAGAAGCTCTTATAGGGCGGGAGAATTCT
>CAYWXC010000050.1:0-5077 GCA_964462345.1 Microcaldota archaeon
TTTGGCCTTTCCTCTGCTGCCTTCTCTTCAGGGCTTATCTTCTCTGGAATTATCTCCTCTACCTTACTCTCTTGCTCGGGGCTCACGGCTTCCTTCTGCGCCTCTCCAGAAGTGCCTTGTGCTGTTCCCTCCTCGCTTTTGGCTTTCTGCTCCTCAGCCTGCCCGCTCTCCTGTGTTTCTACGGCTTCTACTTTATCCTCTTGAACATTTTTTTCCCCGCTTCCAGAGCCAGCATCTTCCAAAGGTTTATCTTCATTCTCCTTGCTTACTTCTTTATTTTTGTCGTCTTCTTCCTTCTCTGGTTCTGCCTTCTGTGCAGCATTATCATCCACCACTGCCTTCTGCTCTTCAGTATTACTCTTTGCAGGTGCTGGTGAAGCTTCCTCTGGCATACTCTCTTTCTCTGCACCATTATCTGCTTTCTCCTCCGCCTGCCCGCTCCCGCTAGCATCTTGATCACTGCCTACAGCTCCACTATCATCACTTGTTACTATGAGCGGTTTGCCAGGTTCTTTATTTTCTTTGCCTGCGCCTGCAGAAGAAGCAGTTTGATCATCCATATTATCTCCGAGATTTCCCCAAGGCATTGTAAGCCTTTCTTAACCTTTTACCATATACTATTTATATTACTTAAGCTTTTGCTATTATAATTATTAATACTTTTACACTAATTATCTTGAAAGTTCTTAAGCTCCAGTAGCTCAGTGGTAGAGCGCTTGTCTCGTATAAACTTCTGCTATAAAAAGCGAGATAACAAGAGGTCGTGGGTTCAACTCCCACCTGGGGCTTATCCATAAATGGTTCAATCCTAGGAACTTGACAAATTAAATACCGTTATATCAATATGTTATCTGAGGGATTGGGACATAAGTCACTTCTAGTCCTTTAATACAACAACATACGCACGACGACCGATGTACATCTTAGGTGCATCTACTTTTGCAGAATTACCAAATTTTGTTATCACCTTTTCATAAAAGGTTTCAACATTATCCCCAAGCATAACTTTTTTGCTTGAAATTGCTATTTTTCTAGAATTTTTTACCATCTTAACACCATAATTATGTTATCTTTAAGGATTTTATCCTTATATGTATATCCATGGATATCCTTATATAACTTTCTGATGCAATATATTTGTGATTACATGGAATCATATCAACTAACAAACAAGAGATTCTGGAGGTTCAAGCTCGACCTCAACGACTTGATAAATACTACAAGGAGAAGTACTCGGTAAAAACCGAGATGGATTGGGCAGGGTATGAAAAAGATTACAAAAAGAGACTGGATACGGCGTGAAGGAAATAAGGCCAATAATAAAAGAGGCGGTCTCAGCATTGATCAAAAACACAAAACTCATCTGAAGACCGCCAGAAATTTCTATCGAAGACAAAGTGGTGCTTCTACTATTGAAAGACATATTTGACACCAGCAACAGGAAGACCGCGGGGCTTCTGCCGTTATTCTCGCACTTGTCTAGACTAAAAACGACTTACAAGACTGTCGAGAGATTGTATTCCGACTCACTCGTGTCAATTGTCATACACAATATGTTTGTAATCATGGTCAAAAAGAAGGGGATAGTAAGAACAGACATTTCTGGCGATGGAACTGGATACGGACTGACAGTGACAAAACACTATTCCACAAACGTAAGGAAGGAAAACGGCAAGAAGAAGACCTTCGCTTATGCTTTTGCATTCATCGACCTGAATACAAAAATGTATGTCGGATATGGCACAGGAATGAGGTCCGAGATGGAGGCTTTCAACTCTGCCAGGGAGATGATGAAGAGAATCGGAATTGAAGTGAACAGTGTAAGACTCGACAGGTATTACACGTTCCAGTCAATAATACAAAGATTCGGCTCTAAAACAAAATTCTACATCATACCAAAAAAGAACACCACCATAAGCAGCAACAGCAGATGACATGAAATATGGTGGTCGTTTATGAGGAATCGATGGCATTCCTTAAGGAATATTACAGGAGGGAGGGTTCTGAGAGCAGTTTTGCTGCTGACAAGAAGTCAAACGGTTGGCAGATGTGGCAAAGAAGATATGATAGGGTTGCAACTGCAGTTATGTGTAGGGGCGTCTGGCATAACCTACTTTTGATCGGAAGAGGTTGACTTATGTCCCAGTCCCTTTCTTAACGCAAGTATTATATAATTTACTTAAAAATAATATAATGTAGGGATTAAGGGAATCAGTATTCTGGTGTAGAAGATTACGATATCGAAGAAACTGATTTTATCACTTTGAATTTAAGTGAGTTTATGCAAAGGACACAAACTAATGTGTGCTGTCAGCTACCTAAGTCATCCAAAGGGAATAGTGATGTGCTTAATGAATCTAGATTGAGAAAGGCTGTATTAGAAGACACAATTATAGATTTAACACTGGATAAGTATAAAAGATTCGTCATGCACGGTAGCATTGTTGGCTGGAGATGCTATGGTGGAAACAGGTTTTCTGCTGACGTAGACTTTTACAGTAATATGGGTCTCTCAGAAGAGCATCAGTTTAAGCAAGGTTTTCTAATTTTGTTATCAAGCTCAGGTTATGATATAGTTGGGGAGAGACACAGCAGTTTAAATAGGCTTTTGATAGATACCAGATATGTTGTGCCTGCAGATAAAGGGGATAATGTTACCTCACACACGACTACGACACTTCATTTAACCATCGCACATGGCAATGAACAAGTAATAATAGATATTACTTTTATGACTGCTGTGGTGAAATCCGCCCCTGCAAATTACACGCGCATTGATGGTTCAAATAGAGTAATACATACATTACTACCAGAATCACTGTTAAAGGAAAAGTTAGACAAGTATTCATATAATTACAATGTAGGAAAACACAAGATAGAGGATCTATATGATTTAGTTTTCCTTAAAGAGAGACTCGGAGAACTTTCAGAGGTTATGCGTAGAGATATTGCTTTATTCGTTGAAAAAGTAGATGGAAATCCACCAACCAACGAAACAGAGCTTTCTGGATCTATGCTGGATGGCAGAACACCTTGTTTTGCAGAACTTATTGGCTCATTGAGGAATTATACCTCTATTATATGAAACGGGTTTTATATGGGAGAAAACAAACTACGTAACGTTGCATCGATGCTTTTCTTCTCAATAGCTGTAATAAAAGAATGTAATTACAAATGTGGATACTGTTATCCCTTTGGACAGAACAAGAGTATTGGTAGCAATATGTCGAGAGAAGAATTCTCTTCACTTATTGCTGTAGCTAATGAATCTGGTTTCAGCAAATTCAAGATAACTGGTGGAGAACCAACCCTTGTTAACTGGTTATTTGATGCTATAGATACACTGTTGAACGTTTATCCAGATATTAACTTTGTTGTGATAACAAATGGTAAAAACCTACTGAAGTATATAAATATTCTGAAGACACATAAAAGCAGAATATCCATTCAGTTCTCTCTCGACTCAGTTTTAGATAAACCAAAAACAGGTATTTATAAAGTACTTGATAAAAATACAGAAAATGTACTTTCGGAACTTTCAAGATCTGGGATAAAAACAAGAATAAATATGGTTGTATCCAAACAAAATCAAAAAGAAGTAAATGATATGATCAAACTAGCAGCAAGATTTGGTTTCTCCTTAAAACTGTTCAATCTCTTTATACAAAAGGAATACATAGCTACAAACGGAGTAAACGGAAGTATCGGAAGGTACTCAACACTCACGCCGCAAGAATATTGGAAAGAAGAATATGTTGCCCCCAATAATATTCTTGAAAGCATAAAACATACATATGCTGTTGAAAGAGTAAATGAGACACACGAGGAAGGGTTTGGGTCTGTTCAATCTGTTATTAAAGTTGCAGACACAAAGATTATGTTATTGAATTCTTCAGAAGGTGCATTCTTCAACAGGCAGATATGTATAAATTCCTGCCCTCTCTTCGGTAAGACCTGTGAAAAGGGACTATTTAATCCACTCGTCTCATCGAATATGGTTCTGCATATAGATGATTGTAATAATACGGATTATAGATGGGATCTTAGGGGCAAAGACCGAGGAAACATGCGTGACTCAATAAATGCTATACTTAAATTATTTTTAGATATAGAATTTGTAGATAGTCCAATACCTACACCCCCTAAGATAAACACTAAAAATTAATATTTGCTGAACGATTTTAAATATATATTTATGGGGATAACATGTGTGCCGCCAGAAGCAACATATGCGATAATACTATAGATTATAGAGAATGGTTTAAAGAATTATTAGAAAAAGGACAGAATATAGAGATAAAACAAGGCGTAGTGAAGTTTACTTGGAACCACATGACAATAAAATTCACATACTCTTCTGAGAAGGATATTACTGATATTTTGCAATTAGTTAAAAGGAACTTTATCATGAAAACATATGCGGTTCTTAATGTTAACTCTAAAACAGTAGTTGATATAGGGGCAAATATAGGTGATACTGCAATATATTTTGCAGTTTCTGGTGCAAAACATGTATATGCATTTGAACCATATAGATATGCATTTCTTCGTGCAGAGCAGAATATAAACATAAATGGAATACATAATAAAGTGACCCTTGTGAATGCAGGGTGTACTGAGGGTAAATCTGTTATTAAAATAAAAGAAAATTATAAAAGTGGTCTCGGTGATATGTTAAAAGACATGGGAGATGGCAATATAGTCAAAACCCTGACGCTTGCAGAGATTGTTGACATCTATGGTATTGTTGATGCCGTACTAAAAATTGATTGCGAGGGATGTGAGTATGGGGTCATTACAAAAGCAGAGTTAAAGACACTAAAGCATTTTAGTACCATGTTTATAAAATACCATTGTGGAATCCAGAATCTGAGAAAAAAATTACAAGATGCTGGTTTTACTGTCAGATCTATCGAGCCTCTACCGACAGAACACGATACCTCTTCAAATAAAAGCTGCAGTCGTGGCTCATTATTTGCCATAAGAAACTTAAGTTCGCCACATTGAACTTCTTATGGTGTAACTTGACTTTCCAATGTGAATTACCTCGGGCTTCAGCCCGAGGCTTCTTACAAGA
>CAYWXC010000051.1:0-4990 GCA_964462345.1 Microcaldota archaeon
GAGTTAGGGTACAATGAGCAGACAAAGGAAATCTTTGTAGATCTTTTCAGAATTCTGAAGAAAGGTGGAAATGTAAATAAGAATCTTCATGATTACATACGATCAAGGGAGAAAGAGCTTGGAGATCATCTTTACATATATGGGATGGTGATCTCTTCAATCATGCTTATTGGCAATGGCCTTGAACGCAATCCTGAGGAAGCGGTCAGAAAGACAATAAATGATCTTCTGGTAACGCCTCTTGAAGACATAATATACAAAGCATCAGGAATAGTGATTGATGGTGGAGTGAATAACGCATACAGGATAATTCGCCGCGAGGTTCTCAAAGAGCTTGAAGAAGAGCGGAAAATGCGAGATAATGAAGCGCAGAAAGAAAGAGCTGAGAGAATGGAGCGAATGGAAGCACTTCAAGCCCTGCGAAAGGCCAAGAGAACTAAAGAAAGGTTGAGAGACCCTTACAATACAGCAAATGCAATAAGCATGCTTGAAAAAGGTACACTAAAGGCTGCTTTCAGACAGGAGGTAGTTAATACGAAAGGCAGGCTCAAAAGATAACAAATTAAGCAGCAATGCTTCATTTCATGCTTTTCTTTATGATCCCTACAACATTTTCCATCTCTTTCCTGCTCTTGTTAACGTCTTCTATATTATCTATCGAATACCATGGCGTTGAGAAGACATATCCGAAGAGCTTTCCTGCACTAGCAAGTGCTGGAAAGAGGCTTTCTTCAAGCATAACTCTTCCAGATGATTGTGACAGAAGACCAAATACAGATGGATCAAAAAGATACACTCCAGCATTGACAAGTCGTGCTTCCTTTCCCTGGTCTGGTTTCCTAGTAAAGCTGTTTATTTTCAACCCATCAAGCCTGGTCACTCCCATCCCATACCTAGATATCGATGTGGTGAGCGCAACTGTGGCTAATGCATTGGTTCCAATATGCTGCTGGTACATTCCAGCCATGTCTAACTTCAATATCTGATCGCCGTTCAGCGCAAAGAATGGGGATATCCCTATAAGCCCTCTCACGAGGCTAAGTGCGCCTTCCGTCCCTCTTGGCGCGTCTTCTCTTATATAATTTATCCTAATGCCAAATGCAGAACCGTCTCCGAAATGATCCACAAGGTCATCGCTTCCCTTTCCTATTGTGACAAGCACTTCCGATATGCCATTTCTCCTAAGCTCCTCTACCAAATATTCCATTATTGGCCTTCCCTTAATTAGGATCATTGGTGGATAAACAACGTTGTTGCTCATCTTTATGCCCCTTCCACCAGCAAAGACGACTGCCTTTTTGGGAACCTCATGCATCATTGCAGAATCAAGAAGATGTTCAATAGCATGCGACCTGTTCCTTATTTTTACCCCGTCTATCCTGGCATCTATTCCTTTGAGCAATTCTTCATCAAGTGTTATTGTGAGTCTCTCTTTCATCCTATCAGGCTTTGCATACTTACAGTAAATAGTTGCAACGATGAATCTAAATATTGTAATGAAAAATATGAACTAGTATGATAAAGTATGATATAGTATGATGATTGGTTTTTTAATGGCTACACTCGAGACAAAGATTAGGGGAAGAAATGTTGGGATTGATGAGCGAATGACAGAGGTTTTGCATTCACAACTGCGCGATGTTCCATTAGCAGACAGGATAAGGCCAACCATTCTGACTCCAACAAAGTTGGGAAGATCTGTTGGAGAAGCAGTGAGCATTCCTATTGGCTCATTTCGTGTTAGGGCAATGAATGGAATAGAACGATTCCATCCGACTGTAGGTACGAATACTTCATTGATACTATTTTCCCAATTACCTTTGGAAGCGGTGATTAAGAGCTGGGGAGATAGCGGCGTAACATATCTTTTCAGCGGTGTTAATGGATTAATAATACCACAAAAAACAACATGTAATATCAGAGCAGAAGGTGATTTATATACTTTTTATGGTGCATTGGAAAATAGGTCCTTCGCACCGAATCCAATAGGATTTAGGTCCGAGTCCATAAAGGAATATATTACCAAATATGGCACATCTAAGATCATGGTTCCTTTAAGGATGAATATGGAGCATATTGTTCTTGGTGGTATCTTCGGAGAGGGCAGCAGTAGGGAAAAAGAGATAGTTCTCGGTCCACATAAGTATGATTTCTCAGCAGGCAATAGCATCTCCCCACAATCAATGCATGCACACGATAACCTTTATGAGATATTCATAACTTTCTCAGGCATGAGGCTCTTTTATCCAGACAATGGGCGAATAGATTTCATTGTGGCTAAGAAAGGGGAAGGAGTAATAGTACCGCCAGGACTTGCGCATCTTACGGTCATGGATGGGGAAGAACCAACCTTTGTGCTTAAGGCATCTTTAAATGGAAGCGTTGCAAAAGATAAGAGAGTACTGTTGTCCGATGACAATATAAAGGAGATTTCTGAATTATTGAGATAGGTTATTCAAATGAATGAATCTGCTAACGGATCTGGGTATTCTCTTTGGATAATGCCTGGACCTGACGATAAGAAGAGATATGAAGATATTATAAGCTCTCTCTCTTTCAAGTATTCAACCCCCAATTTCGAACCTCACGTAACATTGCTTGGTGGACTGGCTGGTCAAGAAGAGATCTTAATCAGAAATGCTTCAGAAGTCGCCATGAAGATGTTTGTATTCAAAATTCGGTTCACTATGATCAATTACCTGAATGAGTATTTCAGGTCTCTTTTTGTTCTAGTTGAGAAGACAAAAGATATTGAAGATGCGTGGAATATGGCATCTATTGAATTTGGTCTCAATCCCAGCGAATACATGCCCCACATGAGCTTATTTTATGGTACTATTGCTGAAGAGATTAAACGCGATGAAATAAAAAAACTAGAAGCTGAGCACAGCGTTGGGGAGGGATTCTTTCCAAGGAAACTTGCACTTTATTCTACAGAGGGGAATGTGGAAATGTGGCACGAAGTCGGAAGCTTTGACTTGGATCCTTCAATGCAAAAGCAATAAATATCAGGTATTATGAATTATAATTGTACTAATACTTTCAAAGCAGCAAAAAACTCTAACTTTTTTAAGATTATTGAGAAGATAACATGAATTATTTAAAGCAAAATTCGGTTCATTCAAAAATTAGTTTAGATATCCGGTAAGATCTATGGCTGCAAAAAACAGTATACAAAGAACGGAAATGCATTTGTCTGGAAGATTTGCTCGAGATGGAGTATCTGCAAGTCTCTACGAGGGCATGGTAAAGGCTGCCTTGGTGAAGGAGAATCAAAGAAGGGAGCATGAAGGAATTGATACTATCAAAGTATTGCATAATTCCTTACACTTGGCAGTACCTGGAAAGTCTTTTTCATATACTCCTGATTTTGTACTTAGTTTAGGTATTTCGGGCAAGCCAATAATAATCGAACCTCATGGGGAAAGATGGATCACCGAGAAGTACATAGAAAAACTGAAGAGGGTTGCAGAAGGATATGGCTTGCATATAATACTAATGTCACATCTCATGAGAGATGGCTTAATCCGGAAAGTAGCTACATCCGACTCAAAAACAGATCGTACTCTAAGTATGGAAGATCTCCTGAACTCAAAGAAACTTCTCGAATTCCTTGGAGGATACTGGCATATTCCGCAAAATAGAAACGGAGAGTCATTTCTTGAAAGAAGAGTTCAAGAATTGCTCTTAGGCGCTGATGAGATACCCTACGCCCGCATTAGGGAATTGTCAGAACGTTCTGGAGAGATCCTAAGAGATTCGTTAAGGGGAGGCAAAAGCCAAGCCCCATCAATAGATATAGCGTATAGCAACGCAATGAATTCTACTTTAATTACAGATGCTTCCTCTTTGAAGAGATCTTAAAATTCATGTCTATAGTGGTTTAATGAAGAAAATCGCACCATCAAAAGAATTGAGAGATATTGCAAACAAAGCTCTGACAAGCGTTTCTAGATCAAAGTCAAGAGCTCCTGAAAGAGAGAAAGATGAGATAAGCAGGATCGCGGATAGTATGACCATTGAGGATCTTAATAATTTCTGGGGAAATGATTTTTTAACTCCAAAAAGCAACGCCGGTTCTGAACCAGCACAGAGTCTGATCCAAAAGGCAAAAAGCCAAAGATGAGATGATGAGAGCACAGATTAAGAATAAACCAACGAATTTGCCATACTTTTTCCCTACTCCAAGAGGAGCTACGAGAAATGAAGGAATTTATCTCTTAAAGGAGATGAAAGATATTATCTCGAAATATAACTCAATTAATGAAAATATAGGTGAGATTGTTGCTTATGAATTGAGCATGGCAACACATCTTGCATATCATAGTGGAATCTCTTTTTCAGAACTTAACAGATCTTTGCGGAAAACTCTGAGTGCTGAGTTTATAGGTGCTGTAGCGAAGTCGAAAGATCTTCCTGCTATTGCTGGAGTAATATTCTCGGAGTTGTATTCGTTATCTAGACGCGGAGCTAGCGAGATTGATATGAAGAGAATTGCAAATGAGATCTCATTAACAGAAGATCCTATTGTAGCTCTTAGTCATTTGATGAGATATTCCAACAAAATTCAAGTTCGAAATGGTATTTTGTAAATAGGACTCTGATAATATTAAATTTGCCAATGATAATATGTCCATAAGGCAATTAAATCCAAAAAATAAATTTAGTGCAAAAAGACCACGTCTAACTGAAGAGGAACTTTTCATTGTGGACAATCGTCTTCCTTTAAGGGATGTGGTCATAGATTGCAGAGATTTGGAACGCCAAAATGCCGAACGATTAAAGGCCCTAGCATGCGCTGTTTTAAGGAATGCAAATAATGTAGCGAAGATTGCTCTCGAAGCAGCCAAGGTCGCATTTATTCTTTCTACAGTATTGATCTCGGCAGTAGCATATTCTATATCGAGAGAACCGCATCTTTCAAGATCTGTAAGCAGCATGCCTGTTGGAATATCTGCCATCGGAACAACGTCATTAAATAATCACAATA
>CAYWXC010000052.1:0-4944 GCA_964462345.1 Microcaldota archaeon
ACCCGGGCTTTCAGGGCGGCTTTAGATTAAGGTATGGTAGATCACGATTCACAGGGATAGCTGCGAAAGGATTCAATCCAGCATCAATGATCCTGACAACCGGATTTATAGCAATAGGCACTCAGGTCAAGATAGAGTTTCCGGGGAAAGGGTGTGTAGCCGTGCCGGTAGACACAATAGAAGGGCCTGTGGTTAAGCTAAGGTCTGGAGAAGTCCTACGCGTTAATGACGCAGAGCTTGCGCTATCTCTTAAAGACGAGATCGCAGAAATACTTTCCCTAGGTGACATGCTCGTGACTTATGGTGATTTCAAGAAGTCAAATAATCCATTGCAACCAACGAGCTATGTTGAAGAATACTGGGAAGCGCAGCTTAAGAATGCAGGATTCGAAGGCCAAATTCCAAAAAGAGAAATACTCTTTAAAGATTCATTCGATCTCTCGATGAAGTACGGAGTACCTGTGCATCCAAAATTTCTTTATGAGTTCCAATATGTTGGCATAGACACAATCAAATCTTTGGCAATGCACATAGCAGCCAGCAGAACTGTGCAGGAAGGAGCTAGCATATTCGAGGTCAAAGAATTGGCAATGGAGAATAATCCTGCAGAGAAGAGGACTCTAGAACTACTGAATGTTCCTCACAAGCTCTACGACGGAAAAATTGTAATTTCGGAGGACTACGCAGAGAGCCTCATCTCTTCTTTGGGATTCGTATCCAAGGATGGCGTGATAGAGAATTTTGGAGATGTAATGCGGAAGTACGAAGGAACTTACGAAAACCAGATGGTCCTCTTAAATGCAGTAGCTCCGTTCAAGATACCCAAGAGATCAACTGTAATCGGTGCAAGAATAGGCAGACCTGAAAAAGCAAGGGAACGACTGATGAAGCCGGCACCAAATGTTCTCTTTCCAATAGGTAGTTATGGGGGCAAGGAAAGGAATTTGACAAGAGCATATCTCCTAGACTCAAAAAGATTTAAGTCAGAGCTCGAGACTGAACTTGCTGTTTATTATTGCAGAAGTTGCAAGAGAGTAATATCAACTCAATACTGCTATGAGTGCAGGACAAGAGCAATCCTTCAGAGGGAATGCCCGAACTGCAAATCCCTTATGGATGATATTAAGTGCCCTGTATGCAATATAGATTCGGTAGCATACAACAAAAGAAAGATGGATCTCGTCAAGGCGGTCTCAGAATCGATGAAACGAGTTCATGTAAGTACCCTTCCACAGACAATAAAGGGCGTAAAAGGAATGATGAACAAGGACAAAGTTATAGAGCCGATAGACAAAGGTATCCTTCGTGCTCTTCATGGAGTTTATATATTTAAGGATGGAACCTCTCGTTTCGATGCCACTGATGTACCAATAACCCATTTTTATCCAAGGGAAATAGGAACTTCTGTAGAAACCCTGCGTTCTCTTGGATACGAAAAGGATTACCTCGGAAACGAGTTGGTCTCTGACGAACAACTGCTAGAGCTTAAACATCAAGATGTCTTACTTAACCGGAGGGGTGCAGATTACCTACTGAAAGTTTCAAGGTTCGTTGACGAGCTTCTCCAGTCATTCTATGATATGCCTGCTTTTTACTCCGCAGCATCAACAAGTGAATTGATTGGCAAATTAGTTGTAACACTCTCTCCACATACCTCGTGTGGTGTTCTAAATAGGATCATAGGATTCACATCTGCAAACGTTGGCTTTGCGCATCCATACATAATATCAGCAAGGAGAAGAAACTGTGACGGAGACGAAGACACAACCATACTTCTCCTCGATCTTTTGATAAATTTCTCAAAAGAGTATCTTCCAACAAGTGTTGGCGGGACTATGGATACTCCTCTTATACTTACTCTCAATGTAATGCCTGAAGAAGTTGATGACGAAGCCCACGCAATGGAAGTGGTCTCAGAGTATCCTCTTTCTTTTTACGAAAAAACAAAGGATTATCCTTACCCTTCAGATATAAAGATAGAGCTGGTGGAAGACAGGCTTAAGAACAAGACCGCGTTCAACAACCTCTTATTTACACATCTTTCATCTGTAGATTCGATAACATATGCCCCAAAAAAGAGCTCTTACACCCAATTAAAGACCATGCAGGACAAAGTGGATGCAGAATTTAAGCTCATGGATGCAATTCTCGCCATAGATCGAAGGGATGCTGCAAAGAGGCTTATCCTCAGCCATTTTATCCCCGACCTTATAGGAAATCTTCATTCTTTCTCAAAGCAGATATTCAGATGTTCCGATTGCAATGCGAAATACAGGAGAGTCCCTCTATCAGGGAAGTGCACCAAGGATGGTGGAAAACTTCTTCTAACAATATCAAAAGGCGGGGTTGAGAAATATCTATCAATGGCATTGAATCTGGCAGAAAGATACGAAATCGATATGTACATAAGGCAACGACTTGTGCTATTGAAGGAAGAAATAGACAATGTTTTCCAAACAAATGTGATAGATAACAAAACAGGTCAGTTCAACCTTAGCAAGTTCATGTGATCCCAATGCGTAAAAATGAGATTATCCAAAAGCTCAATTCTTACCCTTTAACAGACTTTCAGAAAAGTGTACTTATCGGAACGATGAATATACCTGTAGGAGAGATTCGAACATACAAGGATATAGCAAAAGCGATAGGTAGACCAAACGCTTATAGGGCTGTTGGAAGTGCACTCAAGGCAAATCCTCTTATTATGACGATACCCTGCCACAGAGTCATAAGATCTAATGGGGATCTGGGAAATTATTCTGCGCGGGGAGGAAGAAAAAAGAAGGAGAAGCTCCTAAGAAAAGAAGGAGCGATTAAATGAATGGGATGGATCTGATTATAAGTGCCTAATAATGAAGAATATCATCTCGATTACTATTCCTCCAACTATGCCTGCAACCAGCACTTTCCACCATGTTGTCTTGTTCAGATTTGCTATTGCGATAAGCTCTATAATAAAGGCCCCAATCATAGCTATCAGCCACCCTATAGCTGGTATCCAGATAAGAGAGAATCCAAAAGTGATTGCGTAGACCGAACCAGAAAATGTATCTGCATAATCTCCCCTGAACCATTTAAATAAATACTTTCCAAAGAGGTGAAGCACAAATGCATTTACGAGCAGGCTTATTGGCTTTATTATTACCCACCATATAATTGCAAATATCGGCAATCCTATAGATAATAGCAAGCCGAGATATGGTACTGAACTTACATGCGCAATGTCGAGCAAGCCCAAAAAAGATTTCTCCAACCGCTATAATCTCTACTAATGTTATAACAAAAGGTATCAGAGTCGCTTTCTAGTAATACATTAGAGCATCAGATATCTCTCCATTGACTTTATCTTAGATCCCGAGTGGAACAGCATACTTATTGCTTGCTTGTATTCTTCAACTATTACCATTGAACTATCATTTACCCCTTGCATGAAAGAAATAAAAGATATCATGGGTCTCAAAAAGTCATATAAATATGCTATGCCTAGGTTTATTGCTGGTTCTATGCCTGAATACATGATCAAGTTCGATGAGAAGGATGAAGGGGTTCTCGTGGAAAATTTCACCGAACCAGAGGCCGAAGAACTTGGCAATTATGTCACAAATAATGATTCGAATGTATTTGCGATAAAGACGAATTCACTCACACAGGAGCAATCCGGAGCTCTGCTCTCAAGATACAGTCGAACCGCTCTAAACGGAAGGCGCCTGCTTCTAAAGGAATTCATACCAAACAAGGATCGTGGGAGGGAATTCTTTGAATCGTGGCTTGTTGACTATGGGGACGACTCAATACAAGAGATGGCCGGAGGCATACCTCTTTCCTGTGAATTCGTATCTAATGTGGCTGCAAAAGAAATAGAGGATAGCAGGTTTGGCTCTTACATAGAAAAATCAAGCAGGTATGTCTCATTTGACAAGAAGCTTCCGAATGGAGAGTACATGTTCTACAAAGATCCGGACATAATGCAATCAAGGCACAATGACGAGTATCTTTCATTGATGCGTGGCTTATTTGACTCATATACAAAATACATCGAGCCGATGGTTAAAGAGATAAAGGAAGCAAATCCATTTGAATCTCAGACCTTTAGGGTAGGGGAAGTGACGATAACACCTACAGCACTTACAAAAAATATAGAAGAAGAACAGAATATCACAGAACAGGACCTTAAAAAGTCCTATGGAAATGCCATCAAGGCAAACGCCTTGGATTTCATGCGCGATTATCTTCCTATGGCCACATTAACTCATGTTGGCATAAGCTGCAACGCGCGATCGTATGAGAACATAATATTAAAATTGGGCGCATCTCCATTATCTGAATGTGCATGGATAGGAAAAAGAATGCACGAAGAGCTCAGCAAGATAGTGCCCTCTCTTCTAAAGAGAATTCCAGAGAAACATGGAAAATCCCAACTATCTTTCCTAAAGGACAAGAATCTCAAAAGCATCGAAGAGGTTAAGGCCATCCTTTCTGAAAGGAAAGGAGGTATAGACAAGAACAATGTTCTTTTAACAGATTACACTGGAATCAACAGCAAGGATCCTGATGCTCAAGCGCAAACAATGTTGGCTGCCGCAATAATATATAAATACGGGGAAGGAAATTCCTTCAGTCAATCTCTAGAGATATCGGGCGCCATGGACCAATCCTCAAGGAGCAAGCTAATATCAAACTATTCTGGAAAGAGGGGAAATAGGAGACAGAGACTGGGAAGGGCGTTTGAAAATATTGATTATCTATTCGACTTCTGTGGCAGGGTTGGGATATATCGAGACCTTCAGAGGCACAGGATTGGGACTCAGGAAAGGCAGAGATTCTCAGTGAAACTTGGGTACAATACACGCGATGAATATGCTCGCATTGGCATAAAGGATGATTATGAGGGCAAGATGGCGGAGGTAGAATCCTTATTCAACAAGCTTTCAGAAAGGATGCCAT
>CAYWXC010000053.1:0-1462 GCA_964462345.1 Microcaldota archaeon
CCTCTCAGTTTACGATTACTTCTTTGGGTGGGCCGAGAGAAAGATGATAGCCAAGGTGCAATTACGGCACGGTCCCACATATGTTGGTAAGTTTGGAATTCTCCAGAATCTCGCGGATGTAATAAAGCTGTTAGCTAAAGAGCACATAGTTCCAGATACAGCAGACAAATTCCTTTATGCCATTGGTTTGCCTGCAATGATGGCTATATCTGTGCTTCTGGTGCTTGTCTTGCCATTCTCACCATACCTTCAGGCGACAAACCTGGCGCTAGGGCTTTTATTTGTACTAGTGCTCTTATCATTTATCCCTTTGTTCTTGTTTGTATCGGCATATTCAACAGGAAACAAGTTTGCTGACATAAGCGCACAGAGATCTGTGTTAATGATGCTATCATACGAACTTCCAATGATTATCGTCTTTGCTTCCATAGCGCTCCTTTCGAAAGGCTTCAACATAGCAGGGATAATAAATGCGCAATCAGGCACATGGTTTGTTTGGCTAATGCCAATGGGATTCGTTGTCTTCTTCATAGCAATGCTGGCAGAACTCGAGCGTCCTCCATTTGATTTCCTAGATGCTGATTCAGAGCTCATAGCAGGGTGGCTAACAGATTATAGCGCACCATATTATGCATTGGCATTGTTTCTCGATTATACAAGGATGCTTTTCGGAAGCCTAATAATTGCGATATTGTTCTTTGGCGGCTGGAGTGGGCCCATCTTACCACCGATAATATGGCTGCTGATAAAAGCTGTAATAATCTCTCTATTTATCATAATAGTGCGAACCACTTTGGTGAGAATGAGAATTGATCGCATGCTTAGGTTTGGGTGGATATGGATGCTTCCCCTATCTCTTGTAAATCTTATAATAACTTATATGGTCTTTATTCATTAGGGGATATAATGCAGAATATTTTATCATCGCTTTTCAAGTCCATAAAGGCTCTTGGCGAGAACAGATTCACAGTTGAATATCCTGAAGAGAGAGAGTCTCTGCCTGACAGCTATAGGGGGATGTTGCGTCTCGATATAGAAACATGCATAAGCTGTTCAGCATGTGAACGAATCTGCCCAAATAAAACGATAACAATGGTCGAGATTATCACAGAGAAAGGCACCAAGATAATGCCCCAGATAGGTATAGAACGCTGCCTCTTTTGCGCGATGTGCTCTGAAGTATGCCCTCCAAAATGCCTTACTCTTACAAAGAATTATGATTTTGAGACTACTGACAAAAGGACGCTTATAAAGCGCCCAGAAGAACTGGAATGAGAAAAATGATCTCTGTAATAATGTTTTATCTCGTATTTGCGCTCGCTACTATATCTGCGATAGGGATCTTCCTCATGAGGAAGCTCAGCTATGCTGTAATAGCGCTTTCTCTTGTATTCTTGGGTAGTTCATCCATCTTTCTCCTGATAAATCAAGATGCCATAGCTTTATTGCAGCTTCTTGTACT